>QMZU01000027.1 GCA_003663345.1 Candidatus Aenigmatarchaeota archaeon
GATTTGGATTCCCTTCCATCGGTGTGTGCGTAGAGGAGAATATCTCTGGAACTGGAGACGAATCCCGAATCCGGAAAGTAGTATGAGTAGACCTGCAGGCTCCTGTTTTCAAAACTGTAGTTCTGCCATGACACTCTGTTGTTTCCGCTATCATCCTTCATGTAGACGTAACCTTCACCTATGGTCACGCCGGTTGTGGAGATGTCATGGTATATACTCATGTTGATGCTGGACAGACTCTCATACGGCATTCCTGGATCGGTGAAGGTGTGTGTCACCTCGGAGGAGCATTCCTCCCCTGCGCATGAGTAGGAGACCAGATCGGAATAAGAGGTGGAGTTTCTCGTATCCCTCTCCGCTGTCACGCGGAATATCTGCTTCTCGGTTTCGGAACAGTTCAGAGTAAAGTTGAAATATTCGTATGACCTGCTTCCCAGCCCTGTCACATTCCAAGAGATTGAATTGAATGTCGAGTTTATCTGACCACCATCATATGCCGCAAGTATGTCACACGCGCTGGGTATGAATAGCTCGACAGTCCAGTTGTTGGCAGTTATATCACCTATGTTCGTAACCTTCAGCGAAAAATTATACGAAATGTTGGGCTGCACGCTCCTTGGTTCAGGCCACGGATACTCGCTTCTCTGTATGCTCTCCAGGTCAAATTCCAGATGTGACTCATTTGTGTAATTGGCTGTGATCAGGTTGTAATTCTCGAACTCTCTATATTCTTTTGTTCCATCGGTTAGGTTCCATCGCGTGTAGCCAGTCTCAGCTGAACTTACAGGGGCCTTTATCTGATATGTCAAGAGTGCATACTTGTTCACCCCTATGGTTCCGAGTTCCCATGTTATTATGTTATTCTCTAGGTCAGTGCTTGAGGATACTAGTTCCACATCACCTTTTATCCCTGGATTGGCAGGCGTCCAGCCGGGTTTGATGTTCTCCTGGACCGTGACGCCTGATGATGCCGCACAACCCTTGTTGTGAACTATGAGGTTGCTCTCGAAAACCTTACCCGGAGAGACACGTGACGGTGTCTCCCTTATGACCTCTATCACGCTCTGGTTGTTATTCTCCATCTCGAAGGATGGTTTGAGGATTGAAGTTTTGTGTGGGAGTGTGTATTTTATGGATACATTCACTGTGGCATTCTCTATGTTTGACGGTGAGGTTAGATTGAAACTCACCTCATAGGATTGGATGGATGAAGCGTTTATAAGGGTGTAGTCTGGTTGGGCCTGCCATCCTGATGGAGTTTCCATCGAGATGTTGTATACCACATCATCGAGGAAGTTGTGGTTCACAAGGATTGTTATGTTTCCAGTGGTTGAGGGGCAGATATATTTCGTGTACCTTATTTCATAACTGATATTTCTCTTTGAGATGTCCTCATACATTTCGCTGGTATTGCCTGAATACTCGAGGTGGACTTTTATGCGATATCTGCCCTGTGACCATGAACTGGTATTTATATTCTCAAAGGTCTCGGTGGATATGCCTAAAGGTAGGCTGACCTGCTTTGATGATGAGTTTACAATTGTATTGCTCTCATCTCTCATTATCAGCGTCAGGTTTCCAGAGAGTGTTGCTCCAAGGGAATTGAAAAGCTTCACCGTGACGTTGAACAGCGTGTCATCCATATCGAGGCTGTGTGTTTCTGTTCCGTCTATCTCCGGCAGTATCTCGACCACGTCAGCCCTTCTGCTCAGGTAAGAGGTAAGTTTGGCATAATTCACAGAGAGTTCATTTTCTCCACTGTTCTCTATCTTCAAAAGGCAGTAGCCGCTCCCGTTCGGCCCCATCTGATTATCCAAAAGGTCGATAGTGGTATTTGTTTCGCCTGAGACCAGAAGGTAGTTCACGACTTCATCGAACTCCGAGTTGTTGTAGACGTAAATCCTTGCAGACGTGCCTGCAGAGTCGAGCGACAGTTCGTACCCCGCAACCCTGTATCTGGCATCAAGGCACTCAAAACCGAGTGTGGATGATTCTCCGGGTCCAATTGTCACCGGTGTTGTGGCTGTGGAGTTGAGGAACTCGTAATTTGTGATTATGAAGTATTCGCTATCCTGGGAGCCAACCGAGTTGTTCACGGTAAGAGAGACATTGAACGTGTCAGAGGTTGTTGCGTTCACGGTCCAGTAAACATCTTTGGAGCTTCCCTGCTGTACAGGACCAATGTATTTTATCCTGCTGTCAACCTCCCAATCCTGCGGAACAGCAAGCTCAGCGTAAACATCACTCGAATCCGCGACATAGCTCGTCACCACTGCCCTTATGGTGAAGTTTTTATACTGGAAAGTTTCGGAGGGTGTGTAGTTCTGGTCTATGGATACCGTGGCTTCACAACCGGTGAGGTCCAGGGTTATGGTGAAGTTTTCACTCTCATTGTAGTTGTAAGCCGGGTCATCACTGGCTATGTATGCACGCCATTCCTGCGGACCGGCTACATACTCACAGGTTGGGGTGAATTCTAACGTGGCATACCCTGCAGAATCCGTGTAAACTGTTCCTATCTGCTTGGCACCTCCGATATAGTTGGAGTGGAGAAGCTCAAAGGTCACCTTTGCTGAGGGACTGAGATTGTAGGTCTCCGCTATCATATCGTAAACTTTAACGGAAAGATTGACCGGGGTGTTCAGAGATGGATTAGAGTTATTGCCTGTATCATATTCGACTGTGACGTTATCTTTGGTGAGAGTGAAGGTATCATAGCCCGAGGTCTCCTTTGTGGCAAGTTGGAACTTGAAGAACCAGGAACCCCTATCCTGATACGTGAAGTTCTTGTACCAGAATACCGTCCGGTTGAGGCAATCTGGATAAACACATGTCACAGGTGTTTGATTCACGCAATCGGAGCATTCTGTGAAGCCTGTCGGCGAACCCTTTGCAAGGAGAATCGTAACGTTATTTGGATCATCATCTCCACTCGAGGCGACAACTGAGAAGTTCCAGTTCCTGTACCCCCATCCGTGGTGTGTGGGCACGACACTCGGATTATTGAGCTTGTAAACCGGGGAAAGATAGAAAAGCCCTGGAGTTCCATAATTCACCGTATAGTTGGAATAATGATATGAAGCTACCGCAGACATTGTTGCGTTATACCAGCCTTCGGGTGTTGTTATGTTTGTCTGCCAGTCGCATGTGAAAGCGTTTGCACCGACCTGACTCACGGGTGTGCACTCGAAATCCTGGCTCGTGTGATTCGAGAAGTAGCTTACATTTGCTGTAAGCGGGTCGCCACAATCGTCGGTTGTTGCCCCCAAGAAGGATATTTTATCCTCCTGTGTGGGGGTCTCTGTGCCATCCGGCTTCTGAAAATCAAGTGTTATGTCACCCCAGACCTGGAGGTTTGTGTAAAAATAATCAGATGAATCGTTCTGTTGATAGCAGTTGAGAAGTGAATCATTGAGAAGAGTCTTCCATGTCTGTATTCCAACCCGAAATTTGGGTGCATCAGAGTAGTCACCAAGACATGTTGGATTGAAGTAAAGGTTGGCGTAGCCCGATGAATTCGTGGTATTCACAAAGTTTGAATCGGAGTAGGGTGTGGAACCATCTATGGTGACATAGAATTTGATCGGAAAATTTTCAAGATATGTTGTGTTTTCGTCCTGTACTCGGAATACGAGCAGGGCAGTTTGACTGCCAAGACGGTTTGCTGTAGTGCCGTTCCCATGTACATAGTCAAGGAATATCTGCTCCTTCTTTATCTCAAAGGTATGCTCTGTGGTCTGGTTTGTGTTCGAAGAATTATCCTTTATCTCAAACTTATATTTTGCAACCTGTGTGATATCGCTACAGGAGAAGGTTGTGTTGAATTTTATCTCGGTCCAGGATGAGCATGAATAGCAATATTTGGTTTCTACCTCATTCCATCCAGAGCCGGTGTCAATGTATAGTGTTACGTTCAGGTCATCTGATTCCGCGTCCATAACTTCCACAGAGAAGTTCCAGGTTGTGGCCCAGCCAGCCGAGGCTCCGGATGTGACACCGTTCACGGTCTCATTCGCGTATTTTGGCGGCCAGTTGACGTTAATGTTAACAGTAAAGTTCTCCGATTCGTTGTAGTCATAACACGAAGACTGTCCCAGATTCACATAACCCATCCATCTTCTGGGTCCTGTGGAGAAGTCCTGGTCAGGGGTGAAGTAGAAATAAACATATCCATCGCTCTGTGTGAGGTTGTTTCCCACATTCTTGTCTGGCCCGGCATAACTGGTGGTTGTTACATTGAAGTTTATGTAAAGGTCGTTTATTATGTTGTAGTCATCTACGTCTAAATCGTAAGCTCTGAGGATGAACTCTGCTGGTGTGTAGGGCGTGGCTGTGGATTCGTTTCCGGAAATATATTCAATCATCACTTGGTCCTTCTGGAGAGAGAATAGTTGGGCAGATGTTTCCGTGGCACTATCTTCGGTGTCGGTTGCGTTGAACTTGAAGTAACGTGCTGCTGAAGTTATATAATCGTTACAGGTGTAACTTTGATTCCAAGAGAGAACAGTATCATCACAGTCTGTACATTGTTTAGGATTACCAACCTGTGTCCATGGGCCATTAGGGTCGGTTGCTGTCCAGAGTCGGACCGTGACTGTGTCACCAACATTATCGGTCACATTTACCGAGAACGTTCTGTTAACACCCCAACCATCTGTAGAAGGTGTAACAGTGGCATCCTCCAAAAGTGGTGCTGACTTCAAATAGAAAGCATTTATAACCTCATCAAAACCATTATTGAAATTGGTCAGGGACGATTCCATTGTCACATTGTAATACCCAACAGGGTAGGTCACATCCGTTGTAATCGAGCACTCCCAGACACCCTTTCCAGAATCGTAAGTGGCCGTACACTGGTCCACAACTGTTGTGTCCTGCTTCATCTTGAACACAACGGTCGCGCCGCTTGTGATGGCGTTGCCGCAGTCATCAACCACAGTTCCATTAAAGGTTATGGTATCGCCACGGGTGTAGTTGGTGGTGCCGTCCGGTTTTGTTATGGAATTTGTTAAATCTCCAACAAGAGAGAACCTTGCTGAATCTGTTATATTATCTTTATAACATGAATCTCCACTTGTTCCTCCTTTCCACCACCATGTTCCAAGTTTCGAATTGTCACATGTCCAGTCTGACTGGGACATGGATTTTACGAGATAACCTGAAGAGTTGGTCTGGATTATGTTATCCTCATAAATAATGGAGCCGGGTGGAAGGAATGATATTTTTCCGTAAACCCCACTACCCACATATGAGCCGGAATCATCATCGAAGACTGAGACAACGAATTCTGTGGCCTGGCTCCTGTTTATCGTAGCATCGAATATTGGTGTCATATTGTAAACGGAGACATCATCCTTCTCTATGTCTATGTATTCTGTGGCGCTGGGGCCCAACTGGTTACCATAGGTACCATCCGTGGCATTCACCTTGTAATAATATCGCTTACTAACATCACTGCAGGTGAAACCGGTATATTGAATGGTCACGTTGGTCCAGTCCGAACATGAGTAGCACATCTCTGAGCCAACATAGGTGTGAATTACATCATCCGAAGCCGTGTCATTGTACCATGCAGAGACATTCACGTCATCGCCCTGTGGGTCCATCACTTCAACAGTGAAGTTCCAGACCTCACCCCATCCTCCGGTTTTCAGAGTAGTGTTGGCGCTCCTCACGACCATATTTCTCATCTGTGGCTTGGCAGGTTGCCAGCACCATGTATAATTAACATAGAAGACATCGGTCACTATTTTGTTACCACCTCTTACATAAACCGTGAACGAAGATGTGTTAAAGCCAAGGGAGGTTAGATTGCAGGTGGCTCCCTGATAATCAGCTGGCTGGGTGCCGTAAAGCCTGTTGCAGCTCCACTCAGGTCCAACCACACCATCGCCATCAGAATCCCTCGCAGCCGGGTCGGAGTCGTATATCGGGTAGTAATGGGTGCTGTCCTGTGGATTGACTATGTATACGTATCCTTCAGCAGAACCTGCTCCTGTTATAACAAATCTGTTCTGTATTGTGAAATTTACCATCTGGCAATCCAATCCTTCAGAGAGGCAGTTGTACTCAGGTGTCCATGTGAAGGAGTTAGTCTGTTTGTTTGCTGCGCTCCAAGCAACCGAATCCTGATAATCAACACAACTGTATCCAGGTAGACCATAATCAGCAGCAGAAAGTTTTGGAACTGTGAAAAGAATTGTGTCGTCAATTCCATTCCCATCTGTATCCATGAAAGTTACGTTATGTGCAGGATCATGTAGAACAGAAGTTGGTTTGTTAAAGAGTTTTTCGGTACCGTTCAGCCATACCAGATCAAAGAATCCGTTCTTCCAGAGTCTATCCTGCCATTCGGGATATGAGACTCTTACCGTTACATTATGATAGTGGATTGTTCCATTCTCATCATCATGTTCAATATGTATTATTTTTTCCCAGTTAATTCCGGTAGGAAGATGTGTATCTGGTACGATTATTTCGGTTTTTGAAGGACCCGGCGTTTCGTACTCGATTTCATAAATTCTTGTTTCCTTGGGCTTAATTTTTTCGGGCTTTGTAGAAGCCTTGAGACCCTTTTGGAGATTCTTAGATACTATGTTAATATTAAACGCTTTGTTTGGTATTCTGAAGTTGATCACTCTTTCATCGATTTCGATGTGGTGAGGGTTCGTGACTCTTATTACTTTTTTCCACCTAACAGGTTTTCCGACCTCTGCCGGACCCTGAATTACTTCTATCTCTTCTATATCTAGGAGAAGATTGCAGTTGACAAAAATCTTTACTGATTTTGAATTGTTTATTGATTCGTTATTCACATCGACGACCTTTGCAGTTATTGTGTAGCTTCTGTTACAGATCAGTGGTGTGAGCGTTATCCAACCATCTAGAGACTCGTTTACATCAAGGTGTGCTGTTACTCTATCTCTACTTGTATTGAAACCTTCAGGGATTTCAAAAAAGAGTGTGATGTTTGAGGAAGCGTTGAAAGAGGTGACCCTATAGGAGATGTTGAATTCTTCGGAAAGGTTCACATATTGGGGTGCGGAGACGTCCAGAACAAGCTGGGGGAGAATTAAAGAAGTTATATTGGTTTCGTTAGTGATTTTAAGGGTTTCATTGCCGGTCTGGTTAGTTTCTGTTAAACTCTGGTTCAATTCTTCTGTAAGATTTCCACTGGTCTCATTTATTTTAGACTCATTTGTCGGTAGGGCTTCTGGTTGGTTTCTTGATTTCGGCCCAAGAGGAATTTCGTTAGAGAATGAAGGGTTAAGATAGTCCCCTCCTTCAAAAACCGCTCTGGCTGTATGGGTTCCACTCTCAAGTTCGGACAGATCTGCTATGACTATTCCGTCCGGACCTGTTTTGTTTACTGTAAACAATATATCATCGATGTAGAATATTATTTCTTTTCCTTCAAGAGGCGTTGAGTTATCGAGGAGAAGCTGGGAAACGAGATTACCATTATTTTCTTCCAGAGTGAGGATAGTGTCAGCGAATACCGATATCTTACCTTCTTTTCTGATTTCAAATACCTCTTCAGGAGGTCCGCCAATCGAACCGTTCCCCTGTATCATCATGCCTGTTATGGATGATTCGTGTGATACGTGAAGTGTGGATGTTGTGGAGAGGATTGAAAAGATGTTCATGAGAAAGAATGGAATAAGTATGCCTGCCAGGGCGATGCTGCCGAACTTGCTCATGGATTTCTTATTTACCATAACTCAGAACCACTCCGAAATTCTTTTCACCTATGTCAGAA
>QMZU01000028.1 GCA_003663345.1 Candidatus Aenigmatarchaeota archaeon
CCCGTTAGGTATACTTTATTCTGAGCAGGTATTTAATCCTTTCTCCAGATTCAGATGGGCGGCCATGAAAGGTCGGTGGGTCCTCTCCTTCGGCGAGTCCAAGGCTTCTCGGTGAGTTTTCTGACCTCTTCAGTGATCCTGATGGACATCGGTATCTCCTGGAGAGCCTGTAGCTGCACCTCAAGGAAATCCGTGTTCTCGACAAGTTCCCTGCCCTTCTCTGTCAACCTGTAACTATAACCCTTCTCGCACTCCTCTACATACCCTGCTCTTTCGCAGAATCCTATCGCCTCTGCCACATATACAGGTGCCCAGACAAGCTCTTTGGCCACATCCTCTATTGAACAGCACTCCTCACCGATGGAATCCAGTGCACGGAAGTATCTGACAGATTTCTGGGCAAGATAGGTCATCTGCTCTTCCTGCCTTCCTTCCGGAAGACCGTGGTTTTTTGCTATCTCGTAAACGAATTCTCTGGCATAAGGGTTGATCTCAGGAGGATTTGTTATCCTCTCTTTCTCGCGTTCCCTTACCTCTTTTTTCAACTTCCGGAAGGTATCCGCCGCCTCGTTGAGAAGATTCCTTTCCATGATATTCTCTTCATCAGAAAATTATTTAAAACAAGTACAGTTCCTTTCGATATATTTAAAAAAATTACTACTCAAAAATGATGTATGGAGAATACATATAAAGGACTTATAGTATACGATGTGGATTATGACGTATTTGCCAGAGATGTAGGTGAAGAGCTTGAGAATAGATATTCAGATACCCCAGAATCAGAATTCATAGTTCTTAAGTATGATGGAATTAAGGGGGACAGAAGTCTGCATGACTGGCAGGAATTAACAAGGAGACCGATAGCGCCATTGTACGATATAGACCCAGATCTTCGGCAACCCGAATTTTTCAGATATTGTATTGAGGTGGGGGCGATTACACTCCAATTCCTTCCCGAAAAAGAGAAGTATGAAAAAAGACTGAAAGACTTGCAGGAAATCGAGATGGAAAGGGACAGATGGTTGCGGGATAAGCTGGGAGAATATGGGTCAGATTTTGCTCTGGAACTACATTCAATCCTAACCAATGCAAGGTGGTTGCCGGACCTTGCAATAGAACTGGTTCCCGGTGCACAATCCGGGTATGTAGACCTCCCTAAAGAGTGGTACTCTAAGAGGCGAGGTCCAACCGGTTTATACCCATTCGTTTTCTATCGATTCCATAACAGAGATCCAGATTGCATAGTTGTAAATTTTTTCGTCAAACCATGGGCCATTGGCGAAAGGGAGCGGCCCTGGACCATTTTGAAAGCCGCGAATGAAATATCATTTCTATCTGAATATTTATCTGGGCAGAAAATTTAGAAGATAATAACAAGTGGCGCCCCGAGCAGGATTCTTCTGGTCCCATGTCGGGAACTACGTTCCCTCGTTACACTCGGGAACCTCTCGAACCTGCGACCTACTGGTTAACAGCCAGTCGCTCTTTTTAGCCCAAAGGAACCTACTGAGCTATCGGGGCACGTGTAATTGATTTGAAGTGGTAAGATATAAAAATGTATCTCAGCCCAGCTCCTTGAACTTGGTCGGGAGGTACTTCTCCACAACGTACTCGAAACCGTATCTGAGCAGGGCCTGCTGCTCAGCTTTTTTACCGAGGTTCTTCCAGAGCTCCAACTCCTTCTTCAACCTCTCATCCTTCTTGTACCTCGGGTCCTTTGAGAGCTCTTTAATCCTCTTGTAGTCAACCTCCTTCAACTTGTCGCTCCTGAGCTTGTAGTTCTTGATGTCACTGGCCGTCACCCCAATCCACTTGGCATCCGGTGTGGCGAGCTGTCTGTTGATGTGCGCTGACTTTGCCGACCCGGCCATTATAACCATGGCTATGTGAAGCCCCCAAGGGTCACCATCCGTAAAGATATAGACAGGTATTTCCAAGAGCTCATGTATCCTCTTTATCATCCTTCTGGTGGCTCTGGATGCCTGCCCCTCAAGGTTCACGAGAATGGCATTGAACTTGTGATAGGCACCTTCCTCCATCAAACGGTTATACATACCACTGGTCTCTATTGCTATGACCTTATCGGCCTTGCAGTCGATTATTTCGGCCTCGGATATCCTCGGTCCGATGGCCTGACCATCAGGAGTATCAAGACAGTTCACCTCTTTAACATCTCCTTTCGGTGTGGTGTATCTGAGAGTTATGTCCCCATATATGGAACCTCTTGGATTGGGTATTATCCTGAAATCTTCCCTTGGCCTTCCGATCATTGCCTCTATGTCTTCAATAATGTTATCGCTCTCAACCTGCTCATCAAACTTCAGACCCTTCTCCCATGACTCGGATATGTAATAAAGCTCTCTCTTGGTGGTGTGCCTCAAACTCTTCTGCATCTCCTCCTTGCAGAACCTTGCAACTCTCAGAAGCTGAGCAAGTCTTCTTATGTGTCTTATGTTGCCAGCACTTCTCTTGACCTTCTTGTCGCCTATGACATAACAGAGGTACTCGGGATCATAAACTATGTTGGAGGTTGTTCTGCTCGGTATCTCGATTTTGGGTATTTCGGACCTTTCAACAGCCTGGATAACATCCTTACCTATCTGCGTGAGCTTCTCAATTATTTCGTTCCTTTCACTCTTCTTCATTCTCACCACCTACAATCTCTTCCTCTTCCTCCTCTTCGATGAGGTCGGCATTCACGACCTTCTCCAATATAGGTTCTATATTATGCTTCTTCTTGGACTCAGCGAGTATCTCCGCATTCTCTATAACCAGAGGCAGATACTTCTGGAAGATATCCAGCCGTCTGGACTCCCTCCGTGCCCGGGCCTGTTTTCTTATATATCTCAAAAGGTCCCTTCCACAGTCCTGTATCGCGAGCTTTATCTCCTTCATTATTTCCGGATAGTTCGCTATCGCCTCCTTGCTCTCGCTTGTGAAGGGCACCCATGTTGAGGCCATGTGAACAAGCAGAAGCATCGGTCCGTGAGGCATTCCCTTCCCACCGCTCTGCTCCAGACCATACCTTCTCCAGTTAGTCTTCGTCACAGCCTTTGTTATTGCACAGCTGGATGCCTGATAGAGAAGCGGAACATAATTGGCCAATCTCATCAGTATTATCTCCGCATCCTGTTTCTCCTTTAGTTCCCCGCCATAGGCCAGAGCCACCTCTATCTGGAACGGATTCCCTCTGTAAACCACAGGCTCCCTTGTCCTGGCTGTGTAGAACTCCGCCTTTATCATATTCTTCAACCCCTCAAGAATGTTCTTCTCACCTATGGGGGAGAGCCAATCGGTCTGCGGTCTCATGAGCTTGACTTTCTGCATGGCCTTGAGAGGCCTTTCCTGCTCCTCATGTGTGAGGTCCTGCGGTCTCCTCGTCAGCTCCAGACCCGCAAGTACGCATATCCCCTCCGCCGAGGTGCTGCCGACCCTGCTGACCTCATTCTGGAGAAAAGAGGAAAGTTTTGTATAAGGAGTACTCTTCAACATTCTCATCAATATCCCGAGCTCTACACCATAAGGATGTGGCTTTATCGCTTTGGGCATCTTGGGAAGCTTCTTTATCGCTCTCCTGTACTCATGCTTCTCACCTGTAGGTGATATGTACGTTATACTTGCGTGTGGATTCGCAAGGGCGGTCTGTTTCAGATACTCATCCACAGAGTGATATCTCTGCACATATTTTCCTTCAATCTCAAGTGTTATTCTTGTGCCGGTGTGTTTCAGACCATTCTTTACCTCATCCTCTTTCAGTATTTCCGGCTCATTCTTCAGTGTATCTATCTTTATATGGAATATCTTTGTGGTCCCCCTGGGGCTGGTTTTACTCTCAACTATGGTCGGTTTCCCTGTGGTCAGCTGTGCATAGAGAACAGCAGCGCTTATACCGATACCCTGCTGCCCCCTGCTCTGTCTCAACTGATGGAACTTGGAGCCATAGAGGAGTTTTCCGAATATGTTGGGTATCTCCTTTTTGACTATCCCGGGGCCATTATCCTCAACTGTTACCTTGAACCTGTCTTCACCTAACATCTCAACCTTCACAAAGACCTCTGGAAGTATTCTCGCCTCCTCCGCAGCATCCAGCGAGTTATCAACAGCCTCCTTCACAACCGTAAGTAGCGCCTTGGAAGGATTATCAAAACCAAGCAGATGCCTGTTCTTCTCGAAGAACTCAGCTACAGATATCTCCCTCTGCTGTGCAGCCAACTCCTCAGCTGTTCTGACCTTTTCCATATCACCACCTAAACAGTTCTGTTCTGTTCAAGATACGCATAAACCGTGCTGTGTTTGGAACCCTCAATAAGCATCTCCACAGCCCTTCTTGCCACATCAAGTCCCTCCATACTTCCTATCAGTGCCACGGTTTTGCCGTAAACCGAGACGAATACTCCGGTATGCTCCTCTATGAGCTCACGGGTCCTGCCGTTTTTCCCTATTATTCTTGCCTTCACCCTCTTTATCGCCTTCTCGGTTGGCAGGTACTCCGAGAGGTCTATTATATCCAGCATGTACTGGTCCTTCAGAAGCCTCATAGCCCTTACAGGACTGAACCCGCGGGCTATGGCGCGTATGATATCCCTTGCTTTCCAAACATATAAACTTTTCCCCTCTATCAGAACATCATTCTCCTCAACACTCATCCTCGTCTTCGTCTTCTCCTGAAGCTCCTTCAGAGTAGAACCATTCTTGCCTATAATAACACCAACCCTGTCCATGGGTACCTTTACACTGACCTTCATCTCCTCCATCATATCCTCATTCACTTCCACCCTTCACCACCTTTGTTACCTCATCTTCATTTGTTTCCACACCATACTTCCTGAAGAACCTCACGACATTTTTCACATCCCTCTCGAGCAGTTCCTGAGCTCTGGGGTGTTTCAGAAGGACTCCCTGGGACATATCTATTATCCATGGCTCCCCATTCCAGAAGAGTATGTTGAACTCCGAGAGGTCACCATGAACAAGACCGGCTCTGTACATCCTCTTCATATCCTCAAGCACAGATTTAAAAACCTTTTCCGGTTCTTCCAACCAGACTTCATTCAGCCTTGGTGCCGGTTCCAGTTCATCACCTATGAACTCCATCACAAGCACATTGTTCAGCGAACCGAGTGGTTCGGGACATTTTACACCCGCCCTTCGGGCGATGAACAGATTCTGGTGCTCCTTTGCGCACCACGCGTAAACGATATCCCTCTTGTTCCTCTTTATGTTCTTGAACCTCTCATCACCATGAAGATACGGCCACATGTTCTTGAAGTCACTCGCCTCTATGGCATAGACCTTCACAGCCACCTTCCTTCCCTTCTTATCCTCACCCACCAGAACAGAGCTTTCCTTCCCCTGCTTCACAAAACCATGAACCATATCCAGAACACCCTTGTTCATAAGAGAGTAAAGACTCATCAAACTCTTCTCATCCAGCACCCCCTGAAATATCTTCCTCTCCTCCATATAATCATTATAGAATTTGTTTTTAAAGGACTTAAGGGTATCTACCCTCAAAATATTGAAGAATCAGTCCACGCTCAGTCTCCTTATCAAACCCTTCTCCCTGAGGAAATCGATCTGATTCTTGTTATACCTCCAGACCATATCTCCTCTCTTGTCACCACCTATCTCCCAGGGCTTCACTATGATGAAGTCACCCTTCCTCACCCATGCCCTCTTCTTCAACTTCCCGGGTATCCTCACTATCCTCTCATTGCCGTCCTCACACTCAACCATCAACCTATCTGCCCCTAACATCTCCAAGACCTTTCCGATTATCTCCCCTTCCCGGGGCATCCTCACCCTTATCACTTCTTCACTCAAAACCTCACCACCGCAGTTATCCTGTAAACGTTTCTACCATCCTTCCTGGTCACAAGCGTATAACTCTCTTTTACATCTGCATTGTATTTATTCTTTAACCTTCTTGCTATGTTTTTGACTGCGCTTTTCGATCCTATGTAAAGGTCGATCCCTTCTTTCCTTTTATCAATCTTACTTATGAACCATCCTCTCTTTCCTGATTTCGATACCATTCCAGAGATTTCTTCCACAATTTTATCAGCATTCACATCACCTCTTATCTGAATGACACCTTCGTAATACCCTGTCCTTTCCTTGGAACACTCCTCACAGATTCTCTTTATGGTCTTGATATAAAACGTGGATTTGCGCCGAACAGTCTTGTTACGAATCTCAATATCGAATTCAATCTCAACGGAATCATCTTTCACTTCAACATTAACATTTCTGAAGCCCTTCCTTTTAAGATATTTCTCAATAACTTCAGAAAGACTTTTCTTTACCCATCTTCCTTTTTCTCTGACCCTTGAACAGACAGGGCAGACCTCCATCTTCATATCCTTCAGGCCAGGAGCAGGTGCCAGTTCCTCGAGACATCTTTCACAGAACCCTTCTATTAATTTTTCACTCTCCTTTCCGCACCTTGGACAGAATTTCCTCATAAGAATTATTTTTACAGAAGGGTTTAAATCTTAATAGAGGTACCAGAGAGTCAGAATAACCTCATAAGGTTCATAAACCTCCTGTCCACCGGAGAAGAAATATCTTACATTAACCCTTTCCTCGCTGAAGCTTCTTGGAAGATTCCACCATCCTTCACCGGCTGCCCAGAGAACGGCGCTTTTGACAATGGCTCTGATATCATCCTCCGGGTCATCTGAGCCCCTGGATACCCAGACAGCCCTTCCATAATTTTCATTACTCTGATTCAGAATCACGGCTGTTTGCCTCAAAGAAGTGTTCATCACGACCTGTTCGCTGCTCTCTTCAAAGTTTGCCACATCTCCATATGCAAAATTTATTATTTTATATTCGGGAAGTGGGTCGAACCATACAACATAACCATCCTCCTTTATTTTATCAACTCTGAAATTGAATCCATCCAGAGAGAACGTATCGCCTTCCTGATATTTTACCTCATCATCAAATAACCCGTCTCTATCGGTATCTATCTGCACTTTGTCAAAATCGGAGCCCGTCCTGCTTATGTTCACGCCATATTCTCTCCACCAGAGTTTCCAGGTCCCAGTTCTCCAATCAGTATTTCCGGTAGCCGTATTCACATCCATAGATATACCATAAAAAATCTTTCCTATGTAGAAGTTTTTAGAGGTCGGATCAATCCTGTTCGAGAAGGTGAGATTGCATCTAATGCCGCCGCAAAGACCGCTGGGATTTGGTGCTGTATCCGCCACTCCAAATATTTCCTTTTGAAAATTTCTCTTCGGAGGAGAATTGAAATTCTGAGCGGTTAGATTAACGTACTCCACGATGCCATAACCCCTTTTTATATAAGTTTTGAGAAGGTCAACATTATCAATGGCCGGCTCTAACTGCTCTTCGCCGTTTATAAAGATTACATCCATCTGATAGGAAGAAAAATTTGAATATGAAAATGGAAAAACAAAGAATTCAATTTTTCTACCATTGAGATACCCGCTTCCCAGAATATCCTTTATCTTTGCACCTTCGTTTTCAATTCCTGTTGATGTATCACATCCAACGGTGCAGTTATACCCCACTCTGATCTGGTTTTTGAACGTTCCCATAGTTTTCAGCGAATAACCTATCCTTGTTTTGGAACCGATTATATCATCTATTTCATCATCTATTTCGGTCTCATTCAATTCCATCAGTTTCTCCAGAGTCCCATCTTTATCCATAACAGCGAGTATGTCTTCGCCATATCTCAAAAGTTTTGCCTTTTCC
>QMZU01000029.1 GCA_003663345.1 Candidatus Aenigmatarchaeota archaeon
CTCATCAGAACTATCAGTGGGAAGTTCTGGAGGTTCGCAAATGATATCACCAGTAATCCATCCTTCTTTCTCGAGATGGTGTGTCTCTGGCCCCAGCCCCTTCTCTCACTGTTCAATCTTATGGACTGCTCAACATTTCCCGAACCCTTCTTCTCAAGTACCATTTTATTTGCTGCCAGCTCCTCCACCAGAACCAGCACCCTCTCGGTCCCGTTGACTATGAAGTAACCACCTGGATCATCAGGGTCCTCACCAGCCCTTACCAGCTCCTCCCTGCTCATCTTCGAGAGAGGACAGATGTCAGATTTTACCATTACCGGAAGTTCGCCTATCTTCACCTCGGCGGTCTCCTGCTCAAAACCATCAGCGGTTGGTGTCATCTCCAGGAATATCGGAGCAGCATAAGTGAGGTCCCTTATCCTTGCCTCCATTGGAAGGATGTTCCTCAGTGAACCATCACCTTCCTTTACAGAGGGTTGACCAACTCTCACCCTGCCGAGTTTCACTCTGAAATCTCCAAGTTTTTCAGATTCCGGTCTTATCTCCCCTATCTCATCTATAATCTGCTGGAGGGTGTTGTATATGAAATTGTTATAACTCTCTATCTGATACTTGACGAAACCCTTCTCCATAGCAAAGGCTCTAAAGAGTTCCTGGAATCTGTTCATCCCTCCACCACCAACCTATAATATATACTCTCACCAGCCGTGGGACTTTTTCTGGTTATCTTCAGGACATCCCCCGGCTTTGCACCGATCTCCTTCACCGCAGGGTCCCTTGTGAATATCTTGGGAAGCTGGACCTCCTTGATATTGAGGGATTCCAGGAGTTTCTTTTTCTCTTCCGGAGAAAGAACCTCGTGCTTTGGCACCATCACGTGATCCGTAACCTTGAACTCCTTCACCATCTTACAACCTCGGGACCGCACTTTGGTGGGCTCGACGGGATTCCCTCCCCATCGGCACGGATGGGTTGATAAGGGCGGGGAAGGCGCCCTTATTTTGAACCCGCGACTCCTGGGTCTCTTCCCTTTCATTCAGGCGGTGCCTGTCAAATCTTTTAACGGAACCGTTAAAAGCCCAGTACTCTTGGCTTCCCTCCGTGAATCTACCAGACTGAGTTACGAGCCCAGATATAACCAATTGAATCCTCCTTCATATTTAAATACTTTTCTGTTATTGGCGCCGCGACCGGGACTTTCCACCACCATCGGCACGGATGGGTTTATAAGGGCGGGGAAGGCGCCCTTATTTTGAACCCGGGTCTGAGCCTTTCCGTATGTGATTCGACAGGGCTCAATGCTGGGCCACTACACCATCGCGGCATCTTTGTAACCATGTAATAATACTACTTCTTTAAAAACCTTTCCCCGAGCCCTTCTTGAACATGATAGTGCTGGCAGCGTCCCAGGTTTCCCGACTGGGTCAGTACTCCCTGGATCGCTGGAGGACTTTACTTCCGTGTTCGGGATGGGAACGGGTGTTTCCCCTCCGCTATGGCCGCCAGCAAGAAGTATATCATGTGGAAACTTTTTAAACCTTTCGCCATGTGCTTCATTCTAAAATTTAAATTCGGAGCCAGCCAATACTCGGTTATGGATAAAAAGCCTCCTCTTTACTCAGTTAACTTTATATTCATAAGTGAATAAATCTATTCATGAATGAATATAACTGGTTTTTCAGATTGGTCACCCCCGAAAGACTCAATATAATAAGAACTCTCCTGAATTTCCCGAAACGTGAATGGAGCATCTCCGACTTGGCTGAAGAATCAGACTCATCATATGCAACCACGTGGAGATGTGTTAGAGACCTTGAAAATTACGGAATCATAAGGTCAAACATGATAGGGAAAACAAGGGTGTTCTCGCTTGTAGAAAACAACCCATACCTTCAGCAGATAAAAACATTTCTGAAAACCAGCACAACCCCAGTAATAAATTTAATGAGGGGTTTCGCCCGTGAGATGTCAAAAAAATTCCCCCAGATAAAAACGGTTATACTCTTCGGCTCATATGCAAGAGGCACGGCAAAACCTGAGAGTGACGTTGATATACTTATTCTGACCAGATCAAAAATCCCTGAAGAGATTGAAAAGAGAATCTCAGAATACTGTTCCAGAAAGAGTACGGTTATAGGAAGGAAAATAATGCCGGATATCATGAGTACCGGAGAGTTCAGGAGAATGGTCAGAGAAGGGGATGAATTCGCCATGAACATCCAGAAGGAAGGAGTTGTTTTGTATGGCTCTTCCAGAGGATCATCTCAAACAGTCAGAATACTGGCTTAAAGTAGCGGAGTTTTTGGAAAAACTGCCAGAGAGGGATGAGAACAAAAATACCGTTATAGCGGCCCTGGCCATACATTCCGCTATCAAATCGTGTGATGCCCTATCACTGAAATACATAGGAAGGACACCTTCAAGGCATGATCAGGCTGTTGAACTATTCAAACATATGGTAACAAAGGGGCTCATTCCTCCAGAATATACAGGTCTCAGAAAAAAGTTGGATATGATGATAAAGAAGAAATCCGCTGCTGATTACCATGCGGAATTCTTCTCTCTGAATGATGCCAGAAATTTTCTTTCTATTGCCAGAAAACTTATAGAACTGGCCAAGAGATTGATATGAATGTGAATCACTTCTTCCCTGAAACACTCACCTTAACTATATCCGACTTCTCCCTGAACTTTCTGCCCTTGTCTGTTTTGACTGTCATTATAGCTCTCGGGAGTCTGAAGAAATCAACCGCATCAACGAGCATCTTTATCCTGTAGGTGAGTATCTTCTCATGCCCTGGTTTTATGTCACTCAACCTCCATATCAGCTCCGAACCCTTATCGGTTTTTCTTATCACCGGTCTGATGGTGTGGAACTTCTCCTCAATCTTCGCCAGTGACGGGACGAAGTCCTTAACTATAACATTCTCCAGATGCGACCCAGTCCTGTTCTTTATCTCAAGAGTGACGGTGTATGCGCCTTTATCCCTCCTGCTCCTCTCCACACTCTTCTTTAACACCGGTTTCCTGACGAATGATATGAAGTTGTAAACTCCGTACCCGAACAACACCAGAAGTATGAACAATGGCCAGTAGTTTATCTGGTACTCAACAGACTTCTCCTCCCCAGGGTTCAGCTCAACCCTCCATGTGTACCTGTTCCCTCCGTCTATGGGGGTGATTTCCGGATCACCGGATGCCGTTACCAGGTAAGCCCAGAGTCCCTTTATATCCTCGGTTATCTCAGCAACACTCTTGACATTCCCCTCATTCTTCACAAAGAACCTCTTCCATTCCGAGAGTATTGACTGATCCGATTCGGACCATTCCCTCACACTCTCTATCCCGTTTACTCTGAAACTCACAGTCTCCTTACCGAAACTTATCCCTGCCCCAACAAGTTCTATCTCCATCCTGTACCTTCCAGGCTCCTCATACTTACCAACAGGATACTCGAATTCAACCTTCTTCTTCGCACCCTCTTCAACACTGAAGACCTTGTCAAAACTCTTCACGTGGTTCCCGTCAGGCCCATAAAGATCCCCGTAAAGATGCATATCCTCAAAATCCTTCGTCCCGATGTTGGCAACATCAACACTTATCCTGACCGTCTCCGTGGGATTGTAAGCAGGGCTCTGTATGCTCACACTTCTTATCTCAGCATTATACTCCTTCAGCACAGCCACACAGAGATCAAGACTCTTCTTTATGGATGGATCGGTTGTTGAGAACAACAGGACCTCAAAGAAGTACGTGCCCGATTCTGTTCTTTCAGGAGGGTCAACATTGAACAGCACCACGGCACTCTCCCCTGGCTCAAGTTCAACATAACTTGCATTGAATGATGTCCAGCTCCTGTACCTCCCCAAAGCTGTTATACCTATTATGTCCCTGAAGCTCTGGTCATTCGTGACCTTTATCTCGAACCTTCCAGGGGATACGGCACAGAAATTGGATGTGGATGTCTCAACCTGAATATCCGCCAGAGAAATTACTGGAAGAAGGAGTATCATCACTAAAATTGCCAGAAACCTCTTCACTCTCACACCCCTTGTTAAGAGATGGCGGGGGAGTTATATAAATTTAACCTCATCTCTTGAACTTCATCACGTCATCTATGACATCCACGTGCGTGAGGAAGAGTGACCTGCAGCAGTACCTTTCCAGCCCAAGGTCATCCAGAGCCTTCTTCGGCTTCACACCCTTCCTGATCATCTCCTGGTATCTCTCCCAGAGATGTCCCACAGGTTTCCCGCAGCTTATACACCTGACAGGTATCATCATCTCCATTACCTCTTTGACCTCTGCTTGTGCCTCCTCGGCCCCTGAGAGGAGCGGGAGGGTTTGTGTGGTTCGGTCCTCCTCCAGTCCACCTTGAGGAGGTTTTTATCATAATTCTCAAATATCTCCTTCAGCTTCGCATCACCGGTAAACTCCACGAGACCCAGAGCTATGGACTGTCTCGCGGCCTCCACCTGCCCGACCTTTCCACCACCTTTAACCGTTATATCTATATCCACACCTTTTGCCACATCTCCTGCAAGGATAAGCGGCTCCTCCAACATCAACCTTAACATTTCACTCTCCAGCGCCTCCAGAGGAGCTCTGTTGAACCTGACCATACCCTTACCCTTTCTCACAATGGCCTTTGCAACAGCTAACTTTCTCTTCCCCACAACCATTACCTCTTTCTTTTTCTTCATCTAATCACCGAGCACCTTGGTTATCTCCGCGAGCGTGAGACTCTTACATGTTATCTCATCCTTGGTCTTTGAAACCTTTATCCCCTCAAGCCCCAGAGGATTGCCCTTGTAAACCTTCAACCTCTTGAAGGCCTCCCTGCCTCTGGCCTTCTTCCTTGGGAGCATCCCTCTCACAGACCTCCTGAATATACCATCACTCCTCCTTGGATAGTAAGGTCCGTGATGCGGGTCGCCCCTATCCCTCTTCTCCTTGAACCTCTCTTTTATATTTTTCGGGTTTCCGGTAACGACTATCCCATCACAGTTGAATACCACCACTTCGTTCCCCTTCAGGAGCTCCTTTGCAACATACGAGGCCAGCCTTCCCAGAATCTGACCCTCACCATCAATAACTATCATAATCATCACTCCATTATCCTTATACCCTTCCCATCCTTGTACTTCTCAGCGAACTCCTTCAGTTCCAGAACCTTTCCACCTGCCTCCTCTATCTTTCTTTTCGCATCCCTCGAGAACTGGAAGGCCCCGACCTCCACCTTTTTCATTATAGCACCGTATCCCAGAACCTTTCCGGGTACCACAATCTTCTCACCATCCTTGCAGTATCTCTGGAACTTCGCCACGTTAACCCTTGCCCTCCTTCTCGAGGGTCTTTCCAGCCTCTTCGCCACATCCTTCCAAAGTTTAGTCTTATATCTATTCAAATCCCTGATGAGCTCCTTTAGGAGCGGATTTGTCGGTCCTGTTCTCTTCACCAAACCACCTTTGGTGCGAGGGGTGGGATTCTCCTCCTCCCCCATCCGGTGAGGATGGGTTGATAAGGGCGGGTGCGGCGCCCTTATTTTCGAACCCACGGAGTGCCTACGCACACAGGATCTCTTCTTCGGTGCAATTTTCTATCATTCCTCTTTGAGGTCAACACTTAAATATCGAAACTTAAGTCCTGCACCTTTGACCGGTTTCCATTCCTGGAAACTTTGGCCAGGCTTGGTTACCCTCGCCTACAGTTTATCCTCCAGTTCCTTGGCCCTTCTCTTCAGTATCTCAAGGGCCTCATTTAATATATATTTCGGATCCAGAGCCGATATGCTCTCTATCTGGAATATGAACCTCGTATCCTTTGGCTCAACCTTCACAGCTTCCGATGCCTCCACACACTCCATGCACAGGATGCATTTCTCAGGGTTTTTCACCACAGGTTTCTTCCCATCATACTCGAAGACACCGGGCGGACAGCTCTTCACTATCTTCTTGGCTTCACCATCCTTCAGCTTTCTCCCATCAACAGTTATCTCCGGGTAATATTTGTATGATACAATTGCTGCCCTGTACTTGGCATGATCCAGCCCTCTTCCGAGGGTCGCCACGGCCTCGAGCTTCAGTTTCTGGTCCTCACCCAGCTTCACGAGCGGTATATTATCGTAAAGCGGCACCACGTCCTCATGCGTACTCACGAAATCTCCGCTATAGACTGTTCCCGGGCCAACCCTCTCCAGGACGAGCGTGACCTGGCAGTTCGGACAACCCTTACCCTTGCATTCACACTCCTCCGGAAAGTTAAACTCCCCTGGCTTGAACTTCAGCGGCATCAACCCTATCCTCTGCGCCAGCATCTCATCAAACATCACAGAGTCATTCTCCACGAAGTCCACGTACTTCACGGCCATCACAGGAACCTCTGTCATTGACACCCTTCTCAGGGCATTTGCAAAAGCCGGGTTTATACCATCTATATCCAGCACCAGTTTATTCTCTCCCTTCTCAAGGACCTTGATCTTCAACAAACCACCTCATAACCTCCTTCCCCTTCTACCACCAGGCTTCCTTGTGGTATCATGGGGTATTGGGGTAACATCCTCTATCCTTCCGATCCTCAAACCAGCCCTGGTGAGGGCCCTTATGGCTGGCTGGGCACCCTTCCCAGGATTCTTCGGTCCATGACCTCCAGGGGCCCTGACCTTTATGTGAACCCCTGTTATCCCCTTGCTCTTCGCCTCCTCAGCGGCCTTCCTCGCCGCGATCATGGCAGGGAAGGGGGAACCCTTCTCCCTGTCCTTATCCGTAACCATACCTCCAGAGTACCTCGCAATGGTTTCGGCACCGGTCAGATCAGTGATATGAATGATTGTGTTATTTGATGAAGAGTATATGTGTGCAACACCCCATCTTTCTGCCATATCAACACCTACTTCTCAAGATCAACCTTTATCTTATCCTCAAGGTCCTTTGGAACAAGGAATGACGGCCACCTGATCTTTTTCTCCCCGACCATCACATGCTTGTGGACTATGAACTGCCTTGCCTGCTTAGGTGTGTTGGCAAGACCCTTCCTGAAAAGAATGGTCTGGAGCCTCCTCTCCAGTATATCCCTCACGGTCAGTTCCAGCAGGTCATCCAGTGTGGGGTTATCTCCCACCAGCCCGAGTCTCTTTACCCTCTCAAAGAGTTTCTCCATCTTCTCAGGGTCCTCCACAGCCGACAGTTCCTTGGCCTGCTTCCTTATCCCTCTGAGTATCGCCTCACTTCTCCATATCTCTCTCTTCCTTCTCAGACCATACTCCTTCAGGAGCTCATTCTCCATATCTATCCTTTTCTTGTCCCAGGGTTTCTTTGGTGTCTGATACTTCTTTCTCTGCCTCTTTATGTCACCCATCCTCATCGCCTCTTCTTGCTCACACCGACACTCTTACCCTTTCTGAAGGATGACCTTGTCCTCTGCCCCCTGACCGGCAGACCCCTCCTGTGCCTTATTCCTCTATAGTTACCGAGTTTCTTCAACCTGTTTATATCCTCTCTGACCTTCATGTGCAGGTCAGATGCTACGAGATGATAATTCTCCCCGGTCACGGGGTCCTTCCTCCGGTTCAGGAGGTAATCCGGTATCCCATAATTCCCGGGATTCCTTATCACGTCCTCCAGCTTCTTCACATCACTCTCGGGAAGCGCCCCTATCTCCACATTCTCAACACCTGATCTCTTCAGAACAGCCTTGGCTAAGGTGAAGCTCACTCCCTTTATAC
>QMZU01000030.1 GCA_003663345.1 Candidatus Aenigmatarchaeota archaeon
ATATGTTACTATCCAAGTTAAAAGCGGAGTTAAGTAAAAGAATACCAAATAGCGATGTGATACTACAAGGAAACGAGCTAAAAATAATTATACCTATGGAAGTACTAGTAACTGAGTTTCAAAAGAACTTAGGAGTTAAGAGCATGATACCTATAGACATCGAAGTAGATAATAAAAATATTATATTGAAATTTAGGGTGATGTAAAAATGACATATACGGTAGTTGGTGTAACAGCTAAAATAAGTATGGATGCAGGTCTAGATATGCTAGAGGCACTAAAGAACGCTATTGATAATGCAGATAGTCCCAAAGTTGATTTAATTGATGAAGCGGGTAATGTGGTTAAGAGTCTAGATCCATCTGTAGTTAGCGTTGCAGGAGAAGATAGTTATGCTAGAATCCTTATTGAGATAGAGGATAACTCAACAGATGTATATACTTTTAAAAAAGTTAAAGTGAGAGGAAAACGAGATACATATACATACACAGCGATAATATTCGAGTTAGATAATCCAATATCTAAAAGCGATACAGATATACTTGACTTAATCTTGAAGTGGGGATTTCCTAATACGGTGAGTGGATAAGAATGACTTTACCATTTCCTAGTTTAGAAGATTTAGTTAATGTAATATCAAGTACTGTAGATTATATTGTAAATATAGTCTATAATACGATAAGAGGTGCATTAATCGACTTTTATAACTGGTTAATGGCTTCGATAGAATGGCTACTAAATTATATCAGAGCTAACTTACCCTTTGTAATATCTGTGGTATTAACTTGGACGGCACTTTATAAAAGCGTTACAGCGGAGAACATTCCTTTAACAAGAAGAATAATGAATATATTAACGGCACCATTATTCAGTATGTTTGCTTTATCACTAGTAGATGCTCTGTTACCTAGAGAAATTAAGTTACCTAGATATTCATACCCAGCGTTAGCTATTGCTTCAGTCTATGCAGAAACTGAAGCTAGAGCAGAATACATTATTAGACATAGAACAGGATATGTAGTTGAAGCAGAAGCAGAAACAGAAGCTAGAGCAATATATAGTTTAGGTAGCTGAGGTGGTATAAATGGCATCAGAGATATTGCGTAGATTAATACCAGAAGACATAGAGGATTTAAATAAAAAGCTTAAAAGCGGAGTAACTATGTTACTAATACTATATAGCTTTTTAGGACATCCACCACCAGCTAGAGCTAAACCTAAACCTATTCATAAATATATTGATATTGAGAGTAAGATTGATGAAGTAAGTTTAGCTAAACCTACTATACCATATTTGTATCCAGAATCTAGATTAGATGATGTAAGTCCATTAGTAGTAGCTAGAGAAGGATTAGATGCTGAAACAATAGGTATTGATGCACCAACCTATAAACTTGTTGTTCACCCAGTTATTAATGCTGAGTCAAGCTTAGATAGTCCAGAGCTTAGTTATTTGCTTAACCCAGCTATTAACCAAGAATCCTCATTAGATAGTCCCGAACTTAGCTATAAAATGCCTCCAGTAATAAGCGAAGAGTCATCAATAGATAGTCCAAGCACAAGTTATCTACTTAATCCAGTTATTAATCAAGAAAGTAGCTTAGACTCTCCATCTGTAGAAACTACTTTAAGTTAATAAATACCCAATCCTTTTTTTATATTAGGTGATTATTTTATGCTTTGGATAGAGAAACAACAAAAGCAAATTATCATTAATATCAACGATAACTTAAAAGAAAAGCTAAAGCTAGAGCTAGAAATAGTAGTATGGGATAAAAACGGCAAAATAATCAAGAGACATAGACAGGAAGTTAAATCATGGTTGAAAAATTTTGCACTATTTCTGAAACATCAACTACATAATGAAAATGATGTAGTTGTTGATACTGGTGGTGCATCAGCGACTATAATATGTGGATTATCGGAATGTGACTTAAGCTATCACTCCGCAGGGTACGGTAGCTTAGAGTTCTCAGCTAATGCTGGAGATAACGATGATTCATTTGGCATAATTGTAGGTTCTGGAACTGCTACGGTTTCACCAGATGACTACAATTTAGCTAGTAAGATACCTCACGGTACTGGTTCTGGTCAGCTAGATTATGATACACATACATTTGAATCGCCTACAATAACTAATGGAACAGTAAAGTTTTCGATTTCAAGAAGCTTTAAAAATAGTAGCGGTGGAGATGTGAATGTAAACGAAGTTGGTCTAGTAATAAGAAGTTTAAGCAAAGCGGCAGATAAAGTATGTGAAGATGTAAAATTTTTAATTATAAGAGATGTATTAGACTCAACAGTCACTGTTCCTGATGGAGGTGGATTAACAGTAAAATATACAATTTCAACATCGTCAGATTTCGTAGTTAACTTCATATACTTATTATATGCTTTATTCTCTGGTGGTAGTCAAGATGTAACTGATACAGACGGGACTTCGCAGACAATTAAAGGTAGTAATCAGTTTTACTTCGATTCTGAAAGAAGCGAACGTTATGTAAGAAAGGAGATATATAATTTAATTGCTGGAGATGATAATGATACATTCGGTGTCGTTGTAGGAAGCGATAATAGTACAGCGTGGGATGTGAATCAGTATAACTTAGCTAGTAAAATTTCTCATGGAACAGGAAGTGGACAGCTAGATTATGGTACTCATAGTAAATATGACTTAGAAGAACTAAGCGATAGATTTAGAATTAAAATAAGTAGAAGCTTCTATAATGGAAGCGGAGGGCAAGTTAGTGTTGGAGAAATAGGATTAATAGGAAGATACTACATAAGCGAAGGTTATAGTCCAGACCAATTCTCAATTGGTCCTTATTACTTTATGATTCTTAGGAAAGTATTATCGAGCTTAGTTACTGTTGATCCAGAAGCTACTTTAGTAGTCAATTATTATATTGCTATTCCTAAATAGAGGTGAGAAAGATTGAGTGATGATGTTATTATTAAAGCTCTCTTCGGTTTATTTATTACGATTATCTACGTCACTACAGTTTTATCTCAACCTCTCACAGTAGCATATCTATCCACCCTTATCGGCGTAGTAACTAACGCTATAATTGGATTCTTTAGTTACAATATGCATAAGAGAGCAGTAGAAAAAATTAAAAGAGAAAAGAAGAATAAAGATAATTTTGGTGGTAAACATGAGAGTGCGTAAATTAGTTAAGTATGCATTTTACGGAGTACTAGCAATACTATTAATTAATTTAATGGTGCTTAATGCATTAGCATATACAAATCCAGAGCTACTACAATTAGTCGAAAAAATAATGGAATATGCCTTAAAAGGACTTCAAGAATACTTTAACTTTCTCCTAGAGCTGTTCAAAGAAGCAGTTAAACATCTAGTGTAACAATATGAAAAAGCTATTAAAATATATTCCCCTAGTTTTTTTATCATCTTTTCCTATTGGAATAAGCATAAGGTTTATATTAGCATATTTCAATCATCAAGCATATTATCCTTGTTTATTTGATGTACTATTCGATTGGTTAGGTAATTTGCTAGCTGGAATAAGCTTGTTAATTTTAACTATAAAAAATTACTTAAATAAGAGTGATAATTAAAAAAAGATTGGTGATTGTTAAATGGGTTCAGTTGAAAAGTTATTGAGATCATTATATTATACTGTTTTGGTATATAAGGATTTTGTGTTGTATTATTATCGTAGATATAATTGGAAAGAGGTAGTTACTCAAGATATGCTTATTGAAGTTTACCAAAAGCTTTGTGAGTTAGAGAAGCTTTTAGAAGCATTCAGATAATAATACTAATATATTCTATGATAAAATATATTGTTTAGGTGATTGTATGAGTGAGGAAGCAGTTAAAATTCTAGAGGGAGTAATAAGTAGTCTTAAAGACATTAAAGAACAGTTAATTAAGGTTTCTAGAATGCTTAGGGGAATACCTCCATCAATAGAGTTGCTTGATATTGCGTATAGATTAGATGATTTTATTAGTGAAATAAGTGCATTTAAAACAGACCTTGAATTCCTCTACGAAACTGAGTAAAAAGCAGTTACTGATATTGTATTATTTGTATAGGGCTAATAGAAAGGTCCATCTAGAAGAAATTAAGGCATTCCTAGTTATATTTAAAAATATAAAAAGCTGATTAATTAGAAATGTTCCTCTAATTCCGATTCTAGTATTCCTATAATTTCTGATATTTCATCAACACATTCCTTTACTTCATCAATATAATCAGCTAACAAGGGGGCTTTAAGCTCTAGCTCACTTTGAATTTCCCTAAACGTTGCCCATAGCTCACCCAGAATATCCAAGGCTTTTTTCAGCTTTTCAGATAACGTTTTTTCTTCTCCCATCTTCACATCACCATACAAATATTATTAAGTATAGAAACAATATAAAAAATTATAAAAAAGATTAGGGTTAAATTTCCTTAAGGTCACTGATTATTTCCTCTACTTCTTTTTTGTCTATAGGCGTATTTTTGTAGTATCTGCAACACTCATAATATTTTGTGTATTTGTCCAACTTTTGACAATAGCCTACTCCTTTCTTGCCTACTAGTTCTATCCAATAGTCGCAATTGCAGCAATTCCTCATTATACTATCACCTTACCTTTATAGTATATCTTTGACTTGGTAAAAAGCACATTTCTGGTGATTGGTTTCCTACCTAAGTCTTTAGCATACCTATTTTGGTCATCAAATACTAATCTACATAGGTCGCAGTCTCTAGAACAATATAGTATTAAGTGGTATCCCTTGTTCCTAGAATTTCTAACTTGTAACTCTCTCAAATACTTACACCTAGCTATTTTATAGATTATTTTGTTTAACAGTGGTTTTGGAAAACCTGCTTTCCATCTAGGGTGTGGCTTATCTAAGTCTATCGTATTTATCCATATCATTAGCTAAATCACCTTAACCACGCATCAAGGCTATAACTGTCCTTTTTGCTTCTTTCCTTAACGACTCTAGCGAATCGCTTTTTAGGTATTTTTTTCTCTGCCAACTTACTTATTAATACTTTGATAGGTGCTTCAGGATACTTTTTCCTTAGCTGCTTAAAGTAGTTGAAGCAGTCTCCGCACATTATCCACTCCCAGTTGCCATCGGTAACCTTGAACTCGCACAACAATTCTTTTCCACAAAACCAGCATTTTCCCTTCACACCTACCACCTACTAGGATTCAAATAAGTAGGTAAAGGATACCTAACTTCCATAATTGTCATACCATACTTATTTTCATACCTCAGCTCATACCAGAACAGGTTTTCAAATAGCTCTAAAGCATTGTGGTAGTCTGGCGGTATTGGAATACACTCATAATCTACCTCGTACTTAAACCACCACTCTTCTTGCGAATATCCTAATGCATCTTCAATAAACCCGATTAACTCTTTTTCACCAAACTCGTACAACTCCTCTAAGTAGTTTTCCTTTATGTACTCCGAAATCCACGTTTGAAAAATAGCATTGTAATATTTATTATGAACAGGAATATCGTTAATAGTAACACTTACTCGGTAAAATGGTTGCCGCCTTGTAAAACGCCCCGTAAGAATATCTCTGAAATAAATGTAATAGCGGCCTCTGCGATAGTAAAGCTCAGCATAAGTATACGGAGAAACTTTTATCCTTCTGACTAAATAATAAATTCTCTCAGTCACAAGAACCACCTTTAACAAAAAATATTCCTATTATAAATAATATAAAAAAGGAATAGGGTTTACTCACGAGCCTCTGCCCCCATCCTTTTCATTTTCTTCTTCAGCATCCTCATTTTGGCCCTTTCCTTCAGTTCCAAGTACGTTTCCTCATCAATCTTCGTAATCATAGTTGCCTTAGTAAGGTTAAGAACCGCAGTCTGCCCATAAATATCCTCTATTGTAACATAATATGGATTTATATGAAAGCCTTTGATTCTGCCATAGTAGACTAACCTACCTACGATTACCTTTATGTAGTCACCTATGGTTAGTGTCATGCTGAAAACTTCAACTGACTTTGGAGGTTCCTTTTCCTTAGTTTGCTTTTTCTTCTCTGACATCTTTAACGACACCTCTCAAGTAACCATTGCAAATTTCTTTAACCTCAATCTCAACAACTACTTTAGAACCACTTTTCCAAACCTTTCTTTTCATAAATTATCTCACCTTCCCTAACTTTAACTAATTCGATGTCCTCAGAGTGACATACAGGACAGCATAAAAACCACCTTTTATATTTCTCAGTTTTCTGATAGCAGATTCTGGGAAAGCTGAACATTTCTCCGCATTTATTACATATATAAAAGTACTTAACATTTCCCTTCATTTCTCCGCACCTACAATATCTCTGATACACTTTTTTATCTCGAATTGAGGATACACTAGCTCTCTGTTAAGGACGTAAACTAGCGGTGTCTCTAGGTATTTCTTGAGGTTTTTAGGAAACTCTGAAACTTTGATTGGAGGAAAATAATTGCATTTAACGGCAACATCTAAAAGGCCTTTTTCCCTGTACTTCTTTATATAAAAAAGGGATAGGGTTAAAGCAGGGTTTTCCATAACGTCACACCTGCTGATACTTCAACCTATGATACTCAAACCTTACTTTTTCCATAGCTTCAGGTCCACAGTTTTCCACGTATTTTAAGATGCTATCTATTATTTTGGCTAATCCCTCTATAAAGGTCCTGTAAACACCGTAATGTAGCTGCCCTTTTAGCCTTAGCTCTATAGCTATACTTTCAACCACCTCTATGTAGTGCTCCATTTCAACGATAGTTACTGCTACCGCTTTATAATCACGCTCACTAAGAAACCTCTTAACTTTTTCCATTACGTTAGCCTTAACTTCCATAAGCTCTCTTAACGCCATTTCTTCGTTATATAAAAAAGAAGAAGGGTTGTTCATATTAACACCCTTTTCGTACGCTACACGAAAGTGTAATAACGCTTCACTTTCTTTAGAGTCACTTTTACGCCCTTGTATCCCTCATCCAATTTCTTCTTTATTTCCTTTAGCTGCTTTAATAGTACGCCCGAAAACGTATGATACTTAGCTTTATGACCGTCTATTTCGATAGTTACTAAGGCAGTTTCTCCGTACTGCTCAGTTATCTTAAACTCCACTTCCCTAATGATGAACTCTTGGTTTACTAATTCACTTAGAGAGCCTTGAGAGCCTAGAACACCCTTGTAAAACTCTGAGAAGCTAATGATACCTTTTTCCTCATTCTTTTTGTTCCCAGACATACTTATCACAAAACTAATTTTACAATAAAAAGGATATAACGCCTACATTTATAGTTTTCATATCGTATAAATCCATATATATTACGTATAAGTAGGACTACTATTAGCATTAACGATAAATACTTCAGAGTACATAGCAAAGTTAAGCACAGCATACATACAGATGTGAAAATAAAGTATATACTTATATATAAAATTTTTACTGTAAAAGTGTTTACACTTGTAACCATACTTGTAAATTCTATTTACACCAAACTATATAAATAACAGTATTTATCATTTACACTTTTATTAATAAAACTTATATACAATTTACACTTAATTTACATTTGGTGATAAATTATGGTTAGCGAAAAAGAATTTAACGAAACGCTAAAAGAGCTACAAGAAAAGATTGATGAACTGAGAGAACTAAACATAGAAGCAAATGAATGGCAAAGTGTTCTTTACAATTTAACAGAAACTTTACTAAGACAGTCTACTGCAA
>QMZU01000031.1 GCA_003663345.1 Candidatus Aenigmatarchaeota archaeon
CTGTTCAGGTGCATAGGCCTGAGATCCCCAGTGGGAAGAGAAGACCCCGTAGAGCTTTACTGCAGCTTGCCGTTGTGGTGCGGTTTCTCTTGTAGAGCGTAGGCAGGAGCTGTCGAAGCCTGGACGCCAGTTCAGGTGGAGGCGCCAATGGAACACTGCCCTTGAGAGACTGTACCACTAACTCCGGAAGGAGGACAGCGGTTGGTGGGCAGTTTGACTGGGGCGGTACGCTCTTGACAAGGTATCAAGAGCGCCCAAAGGTCAGCTCAGTCCGGTCAGAAATCGGACGTAGAGTGCAAGAGCAAAAGCTGGCTTGACTGGACCTAGAACAACAACAGGTCCAGCTCCGAAAGGATGGTCTAGCGATACCTCGAGGCCCATTGATAGGGCCCGGGGACGCCAGAAAAGCTACCTCGGGGATAATTGGGTCGTGGCGGCCGAAAGCCCATATTGACGCCGCGCGTTGCTACTTCGCTGTCGGCTCATCTCCTCCTGGCCCTGCACTAGGGGCCAAGGGTGGGGGTGTTCACCCATCAAAGAGGTACGTTAGCTGGGTTTAGAACGTCGTGAGACAGTTTGGACTATATCTACTGGGGATGTTGGTCGTCTGAGAGAAAGGAGGGGTCAGTACGAAAGGAACACCCTTCCGGCGCCTCTGGTCTACCGGTTGTCCGACAGGGCATCGCCGGGCAGCTACGCGCCAAAGGATAAGGGCTGAAAGCATCTAAGCCCGAAGCCTGTCTCAAAAATAGACGGCCTAGGCTCTCCTAGAAGAGGAGGTTGATAGGCTGGGGATGTAAGCTGCGAGGCAACGAGCAGCTCAGTCCGCCAGTACTAATCGCCATCTGCATGGATCTGGGCGCGGACTATTCCTGGGTCTGGGTCTCAGAAGGTCTCTGGCTCTGGCACGGTTCCATTTCTCCAGAATCGGAAACTTTAAATATTGTAAACTATATTTAACAATATTATGAAAAATCGAAAAGAAAAATTAAGGATTTACATAGAAGAGGAGAGAGAGAGATTAGTGGAAGGGTTGAAGGAGAGGGAGGTTGGACTCAAACTTGAGACGGAACTCATAAACGACATAATCGGTCCAAGAAGGTCAGGCAAGACCTCCCTGATGAGACTTGAGATACAAAGACTCCTGAGAAGTGTGGAAAGAGAGAGAATAATATACTTAAATTTTGAGAGTAGAAGAATACTTCCTTTAACACCCGAATACTTCAACGATATCATTGAGATAATATATGAAACAGGTGCTTTGAAACTTGGCAAGGTGTACCTCTTCTTGGATGAGGTTCAAAGAATAGATGGATGGGAGAGATATGTAAGAAGCATCTATGATGAGTTCAAGGGAAGAATAAAAATATTCATCTCTGGCTCATCCTCAAAATTAACAAAATCCAAACTGAGTCATCTCCTCAGTGGTAGACATCTCACAACAACAGTCTTCCCGCTGAACTTCAGGGAGTATCTGAATTTTAATGATGTGGATTTTGAAGGACCATTCACAGAGGAGAGGGAGAGCCTGATTAAAAAGCATCTCAAGGATTATCTCACGTATGGAGGGTTCCCAGAGGTTGTTCTCACAAAGAATGAGGAACTCATCGAAACCCTCTTCATCGATATAATCAACAGAGACATCCTTCCTCATGTCAGAAACAGGGAGATACTGGAGGATGTGGCTTATTTTCTGTGTACCAACGCATCCAAACTCACGAGTTTTTCAAAACTAACAAAACTCTTAAAAAGTAGAGGAGTGAAAATATCCGTCCCAACACTGGAAAAATACTTCACTCTCATGAAGGATAGTTTTCTTTTCTTCGACTCCAAGATATTTTCTTATAAGGTGAAGGACCAATTACAGCACCCCAGAAAGATATACTGTGTAGACACGGGCTTCATAAATTATTTTGGCTTCAAATTCTCTGAGGATGCTGGCAGGTTGATGGAAAACCTGATTGGGATGGAGCTTTTCAAAACTTCCTATAACAGGCCAAAGTTTAAGGTGTTCTACTTCAAAGACCTTCATGGAAAGGAGGTGGATTTTGTTCTCAAGGAAGGGGGAAAAGTAAAGGGGTTGATTCAGGTATGCTATGACATATACGATTCTGAAACAAAGAAAAGAGAGATAAAGGCGCTGATTAAAGCAGGTGAGGAGCTGAGATGCAGAAACCTTTCTGTAATAACATGGGAAGATGAAGGAGAAGAGATGGTGAATGGGAAAGTGATAAGGTTCATTCCGTTATGGAAGTGGCTGATAAGAGAGGCTCCACACTTTTGATATCAAAAGATTTATATACCTTTAAAGCGACCTTTCTAACTGGAGTGTGAGTTGGAGGTCGACTGCCGGCCGATGCGGATGAAGACCCTATCCCCGAAAGGGAGGGGTTTTGATTGATGGCCGAGGAAGCTCCGCCCACCCGTTCAGGCAGCATGGCGCCGAAAGGCGCTGGCTCGAGAGGGCCAGCCGGGGATCAGAAACGATATCACCCTTCCCCTAGCGATGCAAGCTCAAGGGAGGGTTGATTGAAACGGCCCCGGACATGTGGTGCAAGACCAAGTAGGCTGGATGACGGCAGGACAGCGGGTAGGTCGCTCAGACGAATGTCGACGGAGACCATTAGGCGCAAGCCAATGATGGTCGAACAGAAGGCGGGCTACTCCCAACACACACTCCACTATCGGTGGTTCAAATGGTGAGGCAGAAGGATAAGGTGAGGATGCCGGCCGGTGTTGCCGGGCTGACCATGTACTTCGAGGATAGCCCTGAGGTCGTGCGGCTGAAGCCAGAATACATAGTGGGTATAGTCATCGCGCTCCTGATAGTTGAAGCGTATCTGTACTTTTTCTTCTGAGAAATAATCTTTTTAACAACCGAAATCAATTATCTAATGAATACTATGCCCTTCAAATGTCCGGAATGCGGAAAGAGTTTCAGTTCAAAGAGAGCACTCAGGATACATGAAACTGAGAGCCATATAAAAATCAAGAGAGCACCCACAGGCGTTCCTGGAATGGATGAGATACTCTTTGGTGGTATACCTGAAAGCAGTCTGGTTCTTCTGGCCGGGACCTGCGGAACAGGGAAAACAACATTCGGGTTCCAGTTCCTTCTGGAAGGAGCGAAGAGAGGCGAGCCCGGAGTTTATATCTCCCTTGAGGAGGAACCCGAAAGGCTGGTGAGGGATGCGAGAAGAATAGGACTGGACATAAAGTGTTATGTGGATGACGGAACAATACAGGTGATAAGACCCGAATTATACAGATACGATTCACTGGTTAATGAGATAGAGACATCGATACATAGGACAAAAGCGAAGAGGCTGGTGATAGATTCGATAACGATTCTTGGCTCCTATTTTCGGGACCCCTTTGAATTGAGAAGGAATATTCTGGATATGAACAGACTCCTGAAAAGACTGAACGTCACGACCCTTGCTGTGTCAGAGATAGAGGAGGGCTCTGAGAAACTCTCGCGCTTTGGTGTTGAGGAGTTCTCGGTGGATGGAGTGATAATACTCTACTACATAAAACACGGAAACACCTTCATAAGAGCGGTTTCAGTGAGGAAGATGAGAAGCTCGAACCACTCAATGAAGATACATCCCATAGTGATAAGGGATGGTGGAATAGAGGTCTTCCCATCGGAGGAGGTATTTGCAGACATCTAGGGAAAACCTATTTCTTTAACCCTGTTAAATATTCTCTTATGAAGGGACAGACAGCCCTTGAATACATGATCATAACAGGAATAACACTCGGAATAATAATTCCACTCTTCCTCTTCATCAATTCATACGCCTACTCAACAAACCTTGACCTGAAGATAAGAGGTTTGGAAAGCTCTCTGGAGGAACTGGCACAGAACAGTAAACTTGTTTACTCTCAGGGATACCCTGCAAAGATAACATCAAGAATAGAGATACCTAATGGTGTTCTCTACTCGAACGTAACCCAGGATATGTTCGTGGTGGGGGTGATGACACCATCAGGAAAAGTTGATATAATCGCCATCAGTGAAGCACCCCTTAATGGTTCTCTACCTCAAACACCAGGTACACATAAGGTATATCTGCAGATGACAAGTGAGGGGTATGTGAATGTTACGTACTAAGTCCCAGGTCTCACTCGAACTCATGGCTTTCACGGGAATAATAATGCTCATGCTCGTAATGTACACACCGATATTCTGGCAGCAGGAGAGGGCCATCATATTCGAGAGGGAAGACCTGATAGGGAACGCAATAGCACTCTCGATTGAAAAGGAGGTAAACACCGCAGTGAGGTTCGGTTCAGGATACAGCCGGAATTTCACACTCCCTGAAAGGATACTTTCCAAGGACTATAATATAACGATATACAACGAGTCAAGAATTCTTTCCGTGGACTGGTATGGAGGAGGTGTCAACAGACAGCTCATAACGCCAAAGATAATCGGATCGCCCTCTCCGGGGCAGAACAGAATAGAGAATGTAAACGGCGTGGTGATATTCAATGGCTAAAGGCCAGATATTCAGTAACGATTTCCTCCTCGCGGTCATAATATTCATGCTCATACTCACGACAATCCAGGCAACCCAGATGAAGATGTTCGAGAAGATAGACAACGACAGAGAAAAAATATATTACGAATCGCTTCTATCAAGAACTGACACCCTTATTCTTTACGAGGGATACCCGGAGTTCTGGTCACCTTCGGATGTGGAGGTGCTCGGTTTTGCTCAGGAGCCGAGTATTCTGAACGTGACCAAGATTAAGTACTTCGTGAGTATGGATTATGACAAACTCAAGGAGCTTTTAGGTGTGAGAGGAAGGGAGTTCTATGTGGAGTTCACGGACAGTGAGGGGAATGTGATATCTGATGGTGGTATTGTCTTTAAGAAGGGGAGAGATGACTGGGAGGGCGCAGAAGAGATAACCGTTGTGAGAAGAGGTGTTATTCTGAATGGAAGAGAAGCGGTGATGAAAGTGGTGACTTGGAAATAATCAGGGACAGATGTACTCCTCTGTGTCGTTTATCCCCATTTTCTTGAAACAGTACTTCTTCGGAATCATATTCTCACCTCCGGAAGAACCCGAGGAGCCACCACTTCTAACCCACACTTCTTCAGCAACACTCCCAATCAAAAGTTCACACTTATCACTCTCATTGGTCTCATTACATTTGTTCTCGTTCTGCATCACCGATAACATGGAGAAGCAGATTGTTTCTTCCTCCCCCTCAAGTTCGTGACAGATGGTATCATTCTCGTTCCTATCTGCTATTTCAGCGTAACAATAGACTCTGTCAAGGCCGAGAAGGTCCTTACATTTATCAACACCTCTAAAATAATTATCGTAAACATAATATGATACTGCAAACAAGAGTATTGCTGAAATCAACAGAACAATTTTTTTCATACAACCCTCTTTTAATATATACCCCGCACATATAATCTTTATGCCCCCCTCCAGAGGACTTGTCTTCTCCATAGATGCTCTGATAGCCCTGCTTCTCATGTTTCTGGTGCTGGGGAGTACAACCCTCTACTTCACCCTCACACCTCAGGTGGAATACAGGTCTCTTCACGTGGATGCAGAGGACGGCATGCAGATACTATCCAACCTCAGGGTCAGAGATATTCAGGAGAATATAACGGATATGATAGAGAACGGTTACATAACGGAGAGTGACATGAACAAAACACTCCTTGAGGCAATAGGAAGCTTCTGGCTCAGCGGTAACAGGTCGGTGGCCGAGAATCTGACAAGGATTGCGCTTCAGAACATTCCGGTATGCTACAGCCTTGAATTCGAGGAGAGTGAGATATACAGCAACTGTGAGGATGAGGGTGAAACAGTTGCCATAGCCACCAGAATGGCATCAGGATACCAGACGAACCGCTCGGAACTTGGTTATGTGGCAAGAGTCTGGCTCACAGGGGTGAAGAGCAAGAATAGCCGCGCTTTCGGTTATTTCGGTGGATACGTGGGTGATGGAAATATAACCAGAATCATAAACCTCGAGAATCTCGATACAGTTAAGAACGCGACCATGGAGATGGATGCGGGCTCGGATTTCGACCTGTATATCAACGGTAATTATTCTGGCAGGTACATTAGAAATGGAAACGGTGTGAATGAATGGATAATTCCTGAATCCAACTACTCTCTGTTCAGATCTGGGCCGAACCTCTTCAGGTTCAACTTCACGGGCAACGATTCCTACATAGGCGGAGGCTACATAAAGATAAGGTATAACACAACTTCCATCGACCTTGAAGATATAGAAGAGGATAACACAACGAGATATTACTTTCCCGGAATAGAGGGGATAATAAACCTCTACACATCCTTTTACGTTCCGGGTGAATTGAAATCACTGGACCTTCACCTTCACTACTACAGCAATTATACAATCTTCGTGAACATAGGTAATGTGACGGTTTATGAGAACAGCTCGGACGGGGAGATAACTGTTGATATCGAGAATCAGACACTCTCGCAGCTGTTAGAAAACAATGGAATTGATTACGAAGACCTCAATAATCAGAATATTCCGGTCAGAATAGGTACGAGAAATACCACATCAACCATAGAAACACGGGGAGCAGATGTTGTTCTGGTCACGGACCTCTCCGGCAGCATGGAATGGTGCTCCGAGGCGGAATGCGCAACACAGACACAGCCCGGAGAATCCTTCTGCGGAACCACATGCATCTATTATCCTGAAGAGGGTCCGTATTGTGAGTTCAAAGACAGGAGCTGGGTTCTCCCTGGGGATGGGAACGTATGCAGCCAGAGATGGAACTCTACCTGTCCGCCAGATGACCCGAAAAAAATCGATATTGCAAAGAATGCCAGCAAACTCTTTCTGGAATCAATACTCCAGCATTCCAAAAATAGAGTCGGTACGGTCGAGTACACGGATGCATATGATCCTGTATTGCCTGAAGGAGGAACGTGCACACGGAGATGTGCTTTTTTCGGACTGATCTGCTGGAATGACTGCCCTGATTGTATAACCGTATTCAATGATGGTATACCATCTTCCCATGATTTAAGCTCCAACAGAACAGAGCTGGAGGAGCATGTTGATAATTTTGATACCTATTTCGGAACCTGTATATGCTGCGGTGTTAACAGAGCAAAGGACATGCTTCTCTCGCAGAGCAACTCTTCAAGGATAAGAGCGATGATAGTGATGAGTGATGGCCAGGCCACCGGCAGGTGTTCGGAACAGGGAACCGGTGATCCAAAACAGGATGCGATACAGGCAGCACAGGAGGCATGCGACCTCAACATATCGGTTTACACTGTCGGATTCGGTTCTTCTGCTGATGAGGATACGCTGAAACAGATGGCATGCAATGAATCCATGTATTACAATGCAACGGATGCTGAGAAACTGGCGGAGATATATGAAAAGATAGGAGGAGAACTGCTTCAGATTAGCTATACAACCCAGACCGTTGAGGTGAGCGGTGAGGTTAAGAGAAACAACATCCTTTTCAACGATTCATATATCGAATATCATTACGAGCCCGTATCAGAGCAGCTCGAGTACGGAGAGATACCGATAGAACTTGAAGGAGAGAGATTTGGTGGAGTGAAGAGCAGCCCTCAGGTGGGGTGGTTCTATGTTGGTCCTGACACAAAGGTTCTGGATGCAAAAGTGACCTCATACTCCTCTGAATTC
>QMZU01000032.1 GCA_003663345.1 Candidatus Aenigmatarchaeota archaeon
CCTGTAAATGAATGTATCAGAACACACAATCTGTTATCATCCATATAACCACTTCAGAATCTATTTAAACGGTCATTAATAAAAGTATAGTGGTGTGAGTATGAAAAGGTATTTTTACGTGCTCCTTATCTTTGGGCTTCTAATAACTTCAACTGTGGCCTTGGCAAAGGTGAGCGAAACCGCCTTTGTGTGGGTTCTGGGCGGAACCAAAACCACAAAAGAGGTAGTGGTATGGGTACAGGGTGTTCTTGGAATCGGTATAGAAACTCCAGGACTTCAGGCAAACACCATATACCTCAATAAAGGGGAATGGGGAGGAACCTGGATAAAGATAATAAACAAGGGAAATATAAGAGATAAAATCAGGCTTGAAGCAAAACTCCAGCCACCGAGTGCTGAAGGATGGTTGAAATATGAGTTCAGGTGTACAGGAACAGCTGGTGAGTGTAAAGGAAACATCGTTGATAACATAGAGATGAGACCGGATATAAGGTCAACAGAAGTATATCTCAGAACCATTGCTTACAGGAGTGATCTGGGCAATCCGCAGATACAGATGGTCGGTTACTCTCTTACAAATTATACTTATCAGAATATGACAACTCTAGATATCCATATAAACTCGCCAAACATTCTCTTCAACCCGGCTGAAGCACCCGGTCTGATGGACTTCATGCTACCGATTCTCTTTCTGACAGCGCTCCTAATTTACCCATCTTTGAAGGATCAGTAATCCGATATTTTTCTCTGTTTTTTCTCACCATTCAATCTTTTCGCGGTAATCCAGCTCTTTCTCACAAAGTCCGGGAATTCTCCATCTCTCGTGAGTATTTTCCTCAGAAATTCCATCGTTCTCTCATCAGAAGGATAACCAACACCTATCTTTTCTCCAAGTTCCTTCTCCAGAGCTTCTATTGACCTGTCCCTCACAACCTTTGCCAGAATCGAGGCAGCGGAGACCACAGGATATTTTCTATCCGCCTTGTTCTCAGCTATGACCTCCACATCGCACTTCAGTTTCGATTCTATCTCCCTCCTTATCTTTTCGGTGTTTGCCTCGGGTGAGTCAACGATTGCCCGGTCCGGTTTCAGTGTGTTTATTATCTCAGCAAAGTGCTCCACTTCCAATCGGTTCAATCTGTTCCTCTCTCTGGCTTTATCCACTTTTCCGGGAGGTATCTGGAGGATTATAAAATCTGAGGAGATTTCCTTTATCAAATTATACAGCTCCTCTCTTCGTTTTTTGCTCAAAAGCTTACTATCTTTAACCCTTATTCTTCTCAACTCTCCAAAATCCCCATCATCAACCATGACCCCTGCTATGACTAACGGACCTATCACTGCACCACGACCGCTCTCATCTATTCCGAGAACCTTCATAGGCTCACCATTTCTTTTTTCATCCTTTAAGGTTTAAATCTGATGCCCAGTAACCGAAATCTTTATATAGGAGAATCAATATTATTACTATTAGTTAGTGATGAATAATGGGGGTGTTGGTTGTGTTTAACGTTAATCTGGATGGAAAGATGGTCGATATAGGAGAGGTTGTGATGGAATTTCTTGAAGGAATGAAGGATATGGGCGCAAGTTACACAAAACAGTATGAAAAAGAGCGTGGTACTGCATACGTTCTTCGCGGTCCCGACGGTGAGAGAGGAGAGGTGTGGTATCAGATAACAGGATGGGGTGCTGAGATAACGTATAAGATACCATGGCTCGGAATATATGATAAGGTTACCTACAGAAAGAACGGGGAGATAAACACAAGCAGGGACATGACATACTCTGCTTTTTTAAGGGATGAGAAGTACGGTTCAGAGATAGACCCGATTGATACCAAGGATGCTCTTGGAGCAATGCTCAGAAATAAAGGGATGGAATGGGACGAGATAAATAGGATAATCAGAGAAGTTCTGTATTAATCCTTTATCACCCACCTTATCAGGAGATGTGAGAACAGGAAGGGTATCACGAACATGGGAATGATGCTTGATGCCACGATAACCGAGTAGAGGTCTGAACCTATCTTCCCGCTGTCGAGGAGCATCCTTATCACGATTATGCTCGTGCTGAACCTGACTGAGAGCCCCAGACCCATGAGAATTGATTTCTTCTTCTTGAACCTCTTGACCGATATTATGTAACTGCCCAGTATCTTCGCACCTATTGAAACCAGTACAACCAAAAGTATGAGAAGCGGATAGGTGAAAAGGTATCCCATATCCATATCCACACCGACCCAGAGGAAGAAGACCGGAGCGAAGAATCCGTAACACATCGTCTTTATCTCAGATTCAATGAGAGTAAGTCTCTCCTTTGGCACGAATGTTCTGAGGGCTATCCCTGAGAGTAGTGCGGCAAGAGGTGCGGCATCACCATACTCACCTATGCCGATGTAAAGGAGCAGAACGAATAAAACGAAGAGGAAGAGCATCTCGATGTTGGGAAAGTTGAACCTTCTCCCTTCCTTCTTCAGTTTTATCATTCCCGCGGAGAGGAGGAATATCACGAGGAGTGAGAAGAGCATTGTGGGAAGATTGACACCTGCGCCTGACCCGGAGCCTATCAGCACTATGGCGAGTATTATAACGAACACCTCTATAATATCATCCAGTGTCCCGATTCCGATGATGGTCTGCCCGAAGCTCGTCCTGGTTATTCCAAACTCATCCAGTATGGGGATGAGAATCGCCTCACCTATGGTGGCAAAGGAGAGGGCCACTAATATAGATATAATCCAGTCATAACCGAAGAGGAACCGAACCAGAATGCTTCCAAAGAGCGCCTCCAGAAGGATGATGAAAAAGGTTGCCTTGAAGATGAACCTGCTGTTTCTTCTCATCTTCTTAATGTCCATCTCGAAACCGATTATGAAGAGAAGGAGGTACATGCCCAGCTGTGCCAGGAAGGAGAAGGTTGGAGAATCGGTTACGGTCTGGAATGGATTCTGGATAGCCAGGACCGCGCCCAGAAGAAGGGCTGAGAAGAGCCACGGAACCCTTGCCCTTTCCAAGAACCTCCCAAAGATAAACGTGAGAAGGAAGATGAGTGAGAGAAAGAGAAATATGTTGACCATGTATAATTTTTCGGAGAAGTCCAATTTAAATATATTGAGATTCTCCCTTCGAAAAAAGTTTAAATACGTGAACCCTTAATCATTTACAGATTCTGATAGCGGGGTAGAGCAGCCTGGAGAGCGGTTTGAAGCCGCAGAGAATGCTCGGTGGGCTCATAACTCTTTGTTGGAAACCCACAGGTCGGATGGTTCAAAACCTTTCGCCTCTGGTGAAAGGGGAAGCTCCTCCCCCCGCTACCATTTTTATTTCTGCTATCCAAATTCTAATCATGCCCGCTGTGATGATACCTTCCACCTTTTCGGCTGAGGAGAGAAGCCAATTGCTCCGGACCTACAAGATAGGTGAGCTGGCGCGCGCCTTCACCATATTCGGTGTTGATAGGGTTGTGATATACTTCGATAAGGATGAGAAGGTCGATTCCAGAAAACTCGGTGATTACATAAAACTGGTTCTGGAGTATGCCAACACACCGCAGTATCTGAGAAAGAGATTATACCCTCTTGAGAAAGAGATGAGATATTTCGGTGTGATTCCGGCTCTCAGAGCCCCGCACCATCCGCTCAAGCATGAAAAAGTTCGCTACAGACAGGGACTGGTTCTGGAGGATGGAAGTGTGGATGTGGGTCTGGACAGACCGGTGAGGGTTGGAGGAAAGGTTCGGGAGGGGGAAGTTGTCAACGTAGATATGGAGAGGCTGGAAGTGGTTGAAAAACCGAGCAATGGTTACTGGGGGTATGAGGTTGAATGGAACGGGAAAGGTCTGGAGGAGGAAGTGAAGAGGTTGAGGAAGAGATACGTGATTGTGGGAACCTCAAGACTGGGGGAGGATGTCAGGAAAGTGAAGAACAGAATCAGGAACGAGAATAAGGATTACCTTCTAGTGTTCGGTTCACCGTTCCGTGGTCTTGGGGAGATGGTTAAAGAAAATATATTTGATTACATGGTGAATTTCGTACCGGACCAGAACGTGAAGACCGTAAGAGTCGAGGAAGCGATATTTATATCACTTGGAATAATGAATGTGATTTTATGAGGGAAGAAACGAAGAAGTGGATTCTTAATTACGTGAGGGATGTTATTGAGAAGTACACGAATTTCAGGAAGGTTGAGATTCCGGAAGAATATCCGGAAGAACTGAATGAGAAGAGAGGTGTGTTCGTTACACTGAAGAAGAATGGTATGTTGAGAGGATGTATGGGCATACCCTATCCTGTTTATCCTCTGATAAGGGCCCTGACCGAATCGGCAAAATCCGCGACAGAAGATCCCAGATTTCCCATACTCGGACCGGATGAACTGGAGGATGTGGAGATAGAGGTAACGGTTCTGACAAAACCGGAACTGATAGAGGTTAAGAATCCTGAGGAATATCCTGAAAAGATAGAAATAGGAAAGGATGGTCTGATCATAGAGGCGGGGTATTATTCAGGGTTGCTCTTACCGCAGGTGCCGGTTGAGCAGGGTTGGGGTCCGGAGGAGTTCCTCTCCCACCTCTGTCTGAAGGCAGGGCTTGACAGGGACTTCTGGAGAAAGAGGCGCTGCAGAATATACAAGTTTCAGGGAGAGATAATAAGCGAGTAGTTCACATCCAGATGTTTCCTTCTTCCGTCAGTATATTTATCGGTGTTATACCGAGCCTTGCGATTTCTATCTCATTACCCAGGTCTCGGACATAGAAATGAATTCTTGAAATGTTCTTGAGAACGAATAACTCCGTGTCCTTCATGTCCACACTCCCATCAGGCTTCATGCCAAGATAATACAACGTGCCTCCGAGAGCATCCTGAGGTATTCTGCCGAAGAGATATTCTTTCCCTTTGGTTAGAGGAGATACCAGGTCCCCTGAGATCATCTTGTCCTCGGTGAACTCCGCAAGGGTTCTACCGCTTTTGCTCCTGACACTTAAAACTTCTTTCCTAATCCTCACAGTCTTCCAGTCATCGCTGTATTTTTTCACGTAATCAAGAGGGACATCAAATTCTATCCTCTTGCTTTCGAGTAGATAGTTCAGCTTCTCTTTGAGTTCATCGAACCTGTCGAAACCGAGTTCCATCTCTATCCTCATATTTGTCACTTATTGGTGAACGTATAAATCTTTAATCTTGAAAACGTCAAAGAACGATACAACCTTTATATATGAACGAATCACATTTTTTATCGGTGACCCTCAGATGGTATTTGAAAGCAGTTTGCTGGACCTAGGGGTTGTTGCCCTGCTCGTGCCGGTCTTTGCAGAGTATGCCAAGATCAGAGCAAGGGCAGAGAGAGCATTCGGATACATTGCCGCAGCAGGCGTGCTCTTCATTCTAGCAGTTGTTCTTCAGCAGATGGAGACACTCTTCGCAGGGATGACACAGGTGGCTCTGGCTGTTGAGGTCGTCGGTGTGATAGTGGCGATATTCGGTGCTGTGATAGCGGCATACAAATTGGTGATAGAGTAAACAACCCCTCTCCTTTTAGTTTTTAATCCATCCAGAATTCGGCATCCACGCATATTTTATAAACACCTGGAGCATACGGCAGAACTTTTCTTTCATCCATTATTCTCATCCTTCTCCCATACTTTTCCGCTGCTCTTCTGAGGATATCCTCTGCCTCTGAGAAGAGATCACTCTCCGGTGCCCAGTGATAGAAATGTATAACACCTCTTCTCTTCAGGCATCTTATTGCATCACCTATGTATTCATGTGCGCCTTTTGGCAACGGCATCAGAACCCTGTCGTACTGACCGTAGTAGTTAACAGCAACGCTCCTCACATCACCTTCAACAACATCAACCCTGTCTGAAACCTTGTTCATTCTCACGTTTTTCCTCATGTATTTAACAGCCTTGGGGTTCAGCTCTATGGCGGTGACTTTCACATCCCTGTGTTTGGCGAGTATTATAGCATAGGGTCCCACGCCGGCGAAGAAGACCATCACATTCTCTCCATCTTTGACCTGTTTAAGAATCCTCCCCCTCTCGGTTGCTTCCCTGGGCGAGAAATACACCTCCTTGAGATCAAGAGCGTACCTGCACCCGTATTCCCTGTGGATGGTCTCGGTTTTTGGTTCACCTGCTATGATCTCATAATCCTTGACGCGGAATGGCCCTTTTCTTTCAGATAGCTCTCGGAGAACGGTTTTGACGCTTTTGTGAACCTCCATCAGGGCGTTTCCGATGACGTGTTTCCTGTGCTCCAGCTCAGGCGGAACCTCTATGACCGCTATGTCACCAACTATTTCAAAGGTCGTGATGAGGTGGTTCATCTCCTCTGGCGTGAGCTTCTCCTTAAGGAGGTCCTTGAGTTTCATGGATTTTTTATGAATTCCACAATATTTAATCCTTGTAACCTCTCATTATCCAGCAGAATGCCAAAAGCAACGGGAGGATTATGAGATGTGAGATGCTCGCCTCTATGAGAGGTTCAAGTATTCCAAAAAGGGAGTTTAAGAGAACTATGAGGAAAAGTGTCAGTGATTTCTTCTTCACTTCTTCTTTTCTGCTCACGATTATGGCAAGTGGGAAAAACATCAGAAAGAATGAAAGGTTCAGAACTGTCAAGAATAACGACCAGACGCCTGTGAAATTTACGCCTGTTCCCAGAACCCATTCAACTGTTTCAATGGAACCTGAAGAGATTGATACCACATAAAGAGCGGTGAGAGGAAAGGAATAGAGAAGGATTCTGCCCGGTGTGAATCCTCTTGATCGGTGAAGAGCGTAAAGAAGGAGAAGTGTAATGTAAGGTAGGACAGCAAAGTGAAGGAGAGATAATCTGGGGGAGAATGGGGTTGGGACGGAGAGGTTCAGAAGCAGATTTGAGAGTATACCGAGCAACAGGACCGTGAGGAGAAACCTCAGGGAACGTCGGAGAAATTTCTCGGCTTTTATCCTTCTGGTTTCGTGAAACGATATTCCCAAAAGTATCAGAGTTGCAAGAAGTATGAAGAGGTTCGGGGCGATGGGAATGTCCATAAATCTATTTTAAGAGAGTTGGGATTTAAATCCAAAACATTTAAAAAATTTAAATACTTGGATTACGAAGATTTTCTTATGAAAGAGGATATGAGATTTATTCAAACAGATACTGGTCTCAAAATATCATTCTCGGATGAGTTTATTCAGAAATTTGTGGAAGCTCTTAGCAAAAAAATAGCTGAAGATATCTATTACGATATTCTTCTTTTGAAACATATCCCAGAACTTGAAGCGATAAAGAAAAATAAATTAAAGGCGTTAGAAGGGGAAGAGGCAGAAAAATGGTTGGAGAACTTATGTGGAAAATAGGTTCTGTCTAAGTATTTCATAAACCCCTTCTTTTATGTTTTTTGATAGAGTATTTTTCATTCTTTCCTGTTTTTCTTTATGCTCCCATCCACATAGAATGAATATTTTCTCTTTCTGATCAACAGTTACATAGAGTCTGTAAGGCGGTTTCTTGTATTTGATTTCGCATAAGAGGTAATTATCATGTGCCCTAAGTATCGTTACCGCGTTCAAACCCATCTTCTTTATTTTTCTAAATGCTTTGAGTATCAAATTCCTATGTTCCTTGTTAAGTGATTTTATCTTTCTTTGGAGTTCAGGACTTATGATAACTC
>QMZU01000033.1 GCA_003663345.1 Candidatus Aenigmatarchaeota archaeon
GTCTAAGATATCAAGGGGTCATTTTGAAGATAACTATACTGGGCACTAGAGGAGAAATAGATTCATATAGTAAAGCACACAAGAATCATTCAGGAATATTAATAGACAACATGCTGTTTGATGTTGGTGAAGAAGACTATCTCAAATATAACCCCAAGGTAATATTTGTCACTCATTTCCACCCAGACCATGCATATTTTGTCAAGGATAAGAAGGACATACCTGATGTTACCATATATGCTCCAGAGAACTATGATGGTGTAAATGTAATTAAGCCATTAGAAAGTGTTAAGGTAGGTAGATATAGAGTTACTTCTATACCTACAATTCACAGTAAGAAAGTGAAGAGTACTGCATACCTAATAGAGAATTCTAAGAAGGTACTGTATACTGGAGACATGATATGGATAAGGAAGAGTTATCATGATAGAATCAAGAATCTAGACTTAGCTATTGTAGATGCTTCATTCATTAGGAAGGGAGGTATGATCAGGAGAGACAAAGACACAGGAGAAATATATGGACATAATGGTGTACCAGACTTGGTTAGACTATTCAAGAGACTTGGATGCAAGAGAATAATATTGACTCACTTTGGTGAATGGATATTTGATGATCATAGTGAAGAGAAAGTAAAAGATTTAGAAGACGAATATAACATACCTATTGAAATAGGAGTTGATAACATGACTGTTGAATTGTCAGTGTCTAAGGAAGATGTAGAGGCTATTACACCTAAAGTATTTCCTTCACCACCCAAATATGGACTGTATCTTGTGTCTCCTCATGGTAGACTAATATGGGAAGGTAAGAAGACTAGTATTATTAAAACTAAGAAGTTCACTGAACATATTGGAGAGAATGTATATCTCTTTAGTGATGGTCTATGTTATGGTATTATAGTTCTTAAAGAACCTAGAGAGATAACTAAGGAGGAATTTGACAACATTAGGGATCAACACATGATTACTGAAGAGGAATTCAAGGAATGGAACTGGAGTGGTAAGAAACTGTATGAATACAAGTTTAGGTTAGTGGAGAAATATGACCCTCCTATACCAGTTAGGTTACCTAAGGGAGTACAGGTATGGGTATCAGTAGATAAGGTTAAGTTCCTTAAGCCAGAAGAAATGACACTGCATGAACTAGTATACTATCATGCACTGTCTCATAGTTTAGGTACACTGTTCTCTCCATTCTGTGAATTGCACCTTATGATTGCTAATGAATTACTGGATAGAGGATATGTACATCTGGATAGGTCACCATGTGACAGAGTAGTACATCTTATTAGGGGATGGATAGATGAGTATGATCCATCTAAACCTAATGATAGACAGTTAGGTGATGACTTTAGAATAGTACTTGCATGGTACAGCTCTATAAAGAGAGGTAAGAAGCTATACAAGAGAGTGGGTGAAGAAAAGAAAGAGATAACCTTGGATGACTGTAAGCAACTAGCACTAAAAATATTCAAGGAGATGATTAAGAGAGGATTCACATTCAATAGACCAGAGACATACAAGGAACATGCTAGGGAACTGTTTGAATGGCTAATTAAACAAGTAGGTGAAGATAAAGTACCATTCAGGGATAAGCTATCATTTAGACTACCTGAAGGTATGACTGTTGAGGATATTGATGTTGAATATGTAGTGTCGTTAGACACCAAGACATTAATAGAACTATACAAGTGGCTACACAAACAGTATGAGAAGATAGGTAGAGTAACTGAACCACTACATAATGCTAACATATTTGTAGGTATAGAACTCTTGAAGAGAGGAATATATGATGATGTTAAAATAGATGATAAGTTAACTGAAGAGACAGACCTAGAGATAGTTGAGTATCCCACTAGAGAAGGACTTGAGGATAAAGATGTGACTATTGATGAATTATATGACATGTTACCTGAAACTCTAGTTATAGATGGTCAACCATATGGAGCATACATTACTGGTAGAATAGCTAACACTGGAGTGTCTCCTGTAGGACATGATATTGACATATTGTTCAGACAGTATCCAGATGTTAGAGTTATCAGAGCCATCAAATCAATAGACAACAAACTACTATCATCAAAGTTACATCCATTCTTTGATCCTAATGGACCCAACATAGGATATTCATACCCAATATACAAGTATGGGTTCTTTAAGGTACCTAAGGATGAATTCATAAAGGGATATGGTCCATATAGACTGTCTGTTGAAGTCAAGCCATTCATGAAGTTCAAACCATTGAAGAGTAAGAGTGGATGGGAGAAGTATGAGTTCTTCACATATGACACAATGTATAGAGAATGGGCTAGTAAATACCTACAGAGAGGAATAGTGGTACAGAAGAAAGCAGATGGTAGAAGATTCATTATACATAAGGATGGTGATAAGGTAGCTATTATTACTGAAGACAAACAGAGAGATAGATCTAAAGAATTACCTAATGTAGTAAAGGACTTACTAAAATTCAAGCATGACTCCTTCATAATGGATTGTGAATGTGTAGCATATGATCTACATGGGAAAGAAGTGAAGAAAGCAATGGATAAAGACAGGTTAGGTGAAGAGATACCTAGGGAAGACACTGCATGGTTGACTATAGGTGACATCAAGCCTGAACAAGAGAAATCAGTTGTGTTCATATGTCATGACTTATTGTATTTGGATGGTAAAGACCTACATAATGAAGGATACTTGGAGAGGTTCAATCTCCTAAAGAAGGTTATACCAAAGAACAGTGAATACTTTATTCCTATGCCTACTATGGTAGCTAGGAATCCTAGAGAATTAAAGGAAGCAGTGTACAAGATGAGGACATACAAGGGATCAGAAGGATGTATGTTGAAGGTAATGGACAGTAAATATCCTATCAAGCAGAAGAACAATAGGACACCAGAATGGTGCAAACTAAAGAACCTTAAATCCATAGATGTTATAGTTCACAAGATAGTTCCCAAGAGGAAGAAGGATACTGGTGAAGTAATAAAAGGACAGTACATGTATGATTGTGCAATAGCTATTCCACCATCAGAACTTAAGCATTGGGATAAATCTGACTTAGTAGAGGTTAATGGTAAAATATATGCTCATATTGGAAGAACATTTGCTACAGGTAAGAAGGCTAATGTAGGAGACATTATTGAGGTACTTGTAGGTAGAATCAGAGAGTATGTGAAGGATGGTACACACTATATCACATGGATGTTCCCTAAGGTTAGGGATGTAAGGAAAGACAAGAATACTCCAGACACACTAGATACAGCTAGGAAACTAGCTAAGGTAGGTAGTGGATTCACTGAAGTGAAGGAGAGACTGTACATGGATGACATATACACTTTTGATCTAGAACTGTGTCCATACTGGAAGAACAGTGAGATATGTCCAATGAAACATATATTTGGTAAGCCTAGGTATGAACTTTCAGTACTGAGGATTGAATACTTGAAGTATCCAATGTCATGTCCACTGGCATACATATTCAAGTGTAGGTATCTCAAGAGCTACTACTATGGATACAGGACATTTCACAGGAAATATTAATATATATTGGAGGAGTATTTGAAATGTAGAGGTGGTATTGATGTCTGAATTGCCTGTGTATCTTGAAAAGTTTAGAGCATTAATTGAATCACTGGATATCACTGTGTATACTCCTCAGAGTTCAGTGGCAGTAGCTGGTAGTTCTGCACATACATCATCAGTGTATGATGTTAGTCAAGCTAGAGATATTGTGTTTCAGTGTGTTAATGGACCGTCCACTGATGTAGACTTTATGTTGTATGCTAGTCCAGATGGTATATCATTTGATAGTTTACCATATCTATCTATTAACTTAGGAGCCAATGAAACTATATCTAGACCAGTAACTGCAGGTATGAAAGCATTAAAAGTAGTTGTTAGTAACAATTCAACTGTAGATACAACTGTAAGTACATATTTAATTATTAGAACGGGGATATATTGAGATGTCATACAGAATACAGAAGAAACCATACAGGAAACCTATCAAAGCACCATATGAACTTGTATATGTAGCTACCAAAGACAATGATGTATTTGTATTTAAACCAATAAATAAAGTAACTAGAATGTGTCTACCAGCAGACTATGCGAATAATAAACTTTACCTTTGGAATCAGAAAAGAGCTTTGGAGTATGCAAATCCTTGGCAGGGAACATATGCTTCAGACTCAAGATTCGGCTTTTTAGGGACGACAATTATTAATTCTGGTGATTCGATTGTATTTCATAGAAAAGATAACTATAAAGAAATTGATGAAATTGAACCGAAATTATCTTATGCTTGGGGTTGGTCTCACGATAAAACCAACCATAAATTCAGTTATGAGTTCTATCTCAATAACAATAGAGAAGAAAGTAATCCAAGCTTAACTGACGGGCAAAGTGACAGTAACGAAGCGTGCATTTATGATGATGATGAATCGTTCTGGAGTATTAGAAGAGGAGGAACTGGTAGTTATGATATACAGCTAAGTGAAGAAACCGTAGAAGTTCAAAAAGGTAATTCAAGTCAAAAGATGGAAATAATTACGGGTTCTTACAGTTGGATGGGTGTTCAGCATACATATGCTTCTGAGCAAGATTGGTCGGGCTATGATTTCTTGTGTTTTTGGATATATGGAGTGAACACTGGTTTGACTATAAGCGTTGAAATATTCGCTCCTGATGATCAAAACTGGTTTTACTATCAGTTTACAGATAACTTCAATGGTTGGAAGAGAATAGTTATACCGTTAAGAAAATTTACAGCATCTGGATCTCCTGATTGGTCAAAAGTGACCATGATTTCCATAGTTTATCTATCTGTTGATCAGACATTTACAAGCTATCTTGATCGCATCGTTGTTGATGTTGGTCAATGGGTTAAGGTTGAAGTATTTGTACCCGATCAACTCAAGGTTGGTAGTTCAATAAGAAGTTGGAGAGTCTTTTCATGGGATGGTAGTGCATGGACTACAGATGGCTTTCTTGATGTGTTTGATGCTGGAACACAAGACAATTTATCAAATTGTTACAGTGGTAATCTTTACTTCTTAGACGGAACAACACAATATGATGTGACTCAAGATTACCGAAAAGGTGCATCGGCTTTTCTTGTTGGAAATCGTGGGGAAACTAAAAGTTTAGAAGGCTCAGCAGAAAATATGGATTCTGATGCTGGTACAATTACTTACTCAAGCTATTATGGTTGTTTAAAGAGAATTGGCTTTGCGATAAAGCTTCCACCTGATGACGGTCAAGATAGCTCAACGAATGGAATAAGTCAATGTAAGTTGAAGCTTGAAGTGTATTATGAAGGAGACTTAACGGTTAAGGATACTATGGGGAACAAAAATGGAACTAGATATGGAGGTTTACAGGTTGTTACTCCATATGGATATGGTTTAAGCTTAAATGGAAGTAGTAATTATGTATCCACTTTGTTTAATCCCAATAGTGAGATAGGTAATGGAAATTCTTTCTCAGTAGGTTTCAGAGTGTATCCAGAAAATGTAACTGATTTCCTTGCTGTTTTAGGGTGTTTTGTAACTACACCTAGCACATCTAGATTCTATTTCCAAGTTAATGAAGGTCAGTGGGTATGGGGCTATGGCAGTGAATACGATCTTAACACTAATGTAACTGCAGATGCTAATACTTGGCAGTATATTCTATTTGTTTATGATGCTACAACCAACACTATTAAAATATATAAAAATGGGTCAGAAGCATACTCTACAACTTATTCAGGAGATGGTACTCTACCATCACTTCCAGTTTTTCTTGGAGTAACTAATGATGGAGGTTCTCCAGAAGCAGGACATTACTTTGATGGTGTAATTGCTGAAATTAGAGTTTGGAATAGAGCTTTAACCTCTACTGAGGCTCAATCAGTCAGCAATGGTCAAAAAGTCACAGATGGACTAATTGCTGAATGGTTGTTTGAAGATGACTATGACTTTGGTAGAACGACATATGAGTTTGAAGACAGCACTAACCAATATTATGGTCTACAGAACATTAATGATTCATGGATATGTCTGTTTGATGCATCATCAAAGAATATTGAATTCCTAATACTGTCTAATAGACCTACAGGACTAAAAGTTAGAGCAGATGAGAATGAAGAAATAGATAGGATAGAACTTACATTACCTAAAGGAACTAAAGTATATATTGGTGAACTTATACATAGTGACTTGACTAGAGATAGAGACTCTGATGGTGTACCTGATTTCCTAGAGGAGGGATTGGGATAAATGGTAAGAAGATATGATCCAAGTTTGGTGTTGTACTTGCCTTTAGAGGAAGGTAGTGGCAACATAGCACATGATGTTAGTGGTTCTGGAAATCATGGGACAGTTTACGGTGCATCTTGGGTTGATGGAAGGTTTGGTAAGGCTTTAAGCTTTGATGGAGACGACTATGTGGAAGTGGCTCATGATTCTAGTCTTGCCTTTACTTCAGAAGATTTCACTTTGACAGCATGGATTTATCCTACTATTGTTTCTGGTGATCAAGAAATAATTACAAAAGGAAGATATGAAGAAGATGGATATTATTTTGTTCTTGACACTAATGGTAGATTGTGGCTTCAAATCAATCAAAATCTTGCTCACCAGTCTACTTATAGTTATGCGGACATTTCAGCAAATAATTGGTATTTCGTATGTGCTATAAGAAATGGAACATTAGGATATATCTATATAAATGGAGTGGATAGAACAGAAGTACAAGAAAATATCACAAATCCAACTACAAATACACGCACTCTTAAAATAGGAAGATACGACTCTGAAATGAATTATTTTCATGGAATAATAGATGAGGTTCGCATCTACTCAAGAGTCCTCACACAGTTAGAAATTAACCTACTATATAACACAGGTGTTCTAAGGTACACATCAGTACCTATGATAGCTAGGAAGGTTGCATAACCATGGATGAATACAAACTAAACATATTTAGATCATCACAGAAAATTAACATGCACAGCACTAATATCAAGTTATTAATATATCGGTCTATGAAGAATATATTGTTAGGTGATAATGATGGAGATAGTTAAGAAACCAGATCCTACTACTCAATATGCCAAAACACCTGCATATTGTGTAAGGCTACTCAAAACAGATACTGGAGAGACAGTTGAACATAGAAGAACATTACAGTTTGAAGACAAGATAATAATGTGGAAGGACATAAGTGACATTATAGAAGGAATAGTGTCTAGAGGTACATTTGAAGATTTAAAGAAGATATATGAGGCAGTAACTGGTAGAAAATACAGTGGATACTATAGAAAGAAGGATGTGTTGAAGAAACTACTGAAGTTCTACTTTAAATATGAAGAGCCTAAACCAAAGAAAGTACTGGAGTATGTGGTGTATGGAATAAAGAAACTGAGAAGTATAGTGGAATCTGAAGAGAAGAGACTGTCAAAGATATTCCGTAAGTATGCCATCCTTAGTGGTAGGTGGGGATTAGGATGTCCATATAACTGTGGTAGACACTGGATATTCAAGCCTAGTGATGACCTAAGTGGTTTTGTACCTGAAGACCCATATGCAATGTCTGGTCCTCAACCTACAGTACTTGATAGTTGGGTGTATGTTGCTCCAGACAC
>QMZU01000034.1 GCA_003663345.1 Candidatus Aenigmatarchaeota archaeon
CCGCATTAACTTTTTTTACATAAGAGGCCGGCCTGTCTTATACCTGATAGATGAGAGAGGCCGCTTCGTAGAAAGACTAGACCGCTTAGAAGTCAGATACATCGGGTCCGTAGATTATGAAGAGAAGAAGCACCCAATCTATATAGATGGCGTCATAGAGACGACCATCACGCCAGAAGAGGTGCCAGACCTTACGGGCATAGAAGAAGAGCTGATGGGCGCCCACTACGACATCCTTAAAGAGAAGTTCAACGAGAAGATAGCCAGTATGACCAGCTCAGAAGGATTTGAATACAGCTCACGCCCAACGGCACCGGAATATCCGAATTACAGATATGATTTCATCTGGGGCCACAGCTTAGAAGAATACAGAAAGCAAAAGCACCGGATGGAGGGGTATGGGCACCTATGAGGCCTGTCAGGACCGTCAAGTTTGAGTGCCTTAAGTGCGGGCGGTGCTGTGTCCAGACCAGAAGAGAGCTTCACGGTCTAGTCTTCGGCATCCAGCTATGGCCTGAAGAGAAGAAGCTATTAACCTGCATAGCCAAAGAGAGAGGGATTAACATAAACATAAAGCCTCAATTCGCATCCAGGTCTAAGTCAGACATAACGTTATGGCAGTTAGCAGACGAGCCATGTCCGTTCTACGATAAAACTACCCGGTCCTGCACCATATACCCGTATAGGCCATTAGCATGCCGTGCCTATCCTGTCTGCATGGCCGGTAGCTTAGACAAATACTGTGAATGGACCAAGCGCCATGAGCACTTAATACCTTTCAGACTAGAAGGGCCAGAACCAATATGGAATGCCATAATCGTGTTGCGCCGAACCATGCTAGAGCAGACTAGACCCTCCCGGTGGATTTACGACTTGAGAACAGGCAAATGGTATAAGGTTGAAGATGTGATAAAAGAAGTCGTAGCGGTGGTGATATAGAAGTGGGATACAGGTATGTGTTGAAAATAGATATTGATGTTCCATTCCTTGACAAAACGGCCCTTTCAACATGGGAAGAAACCAGGCGGGTAATTCTGAAGCACTTAGGCGTTAGGCCCATTGGGTTCAAATATGCTAGGACCAAGCATGGATGGCACGTCTGGGTTGATATTGACAGCGATTATCCTTTAAACGATTATTACCTGGCTTTCCTCCAATTTCTATTAGGTGATGACCACAGAAGGGCCACTTTCAACCTGGCCCGTGCCGAAGCAGGCAGTTTCAAAGTGTTTAACGTTTTATTCAGCAAGAAGCTCCGCCAGAAGTGGCCGATGGAAAGATTAATACCTTATGTGCTGAAACTGATAACTGCTTGGTCGTTATTTGAAGTGGTAAAAGAGCTTGAGGAGGATGTGGAATTATGAACATCCCTGAGGAAATAATAAAAGCCATAGAAAAGCATTTGGAAAGTGTGGTGGTCAAGGAAAAGCCAAGGGAGCCTAATGTCTTCTGGGCGGTTGATTTATCAAGATGTATTCAAATCAGGAACATCCTTATTGAAAGGCCTGAATTAGAGAAGCTGTTTATTGAGAAGGAGAAAGAGAAAGCCAGGATGCTCACAGGCTTAGCTGTCCACAAGTATTTGTCTGAGGTCCTTAAGGCCCGCATGGACGTAGAAGTTGAGCCAAGGTGTGAGAGGCCAATCAGAGACGGCATACTCAACGTTAAAGTGGTTGGCAAGCCCGATATTGTGCTCCGGGTGGATGGGCGTTTAATCCCTGTGGAGCTTAAGGCTCCTACTCGCTTGTATTCGCTTCCACGCCCGGAGCACGTAAGCCAGGTGATGATTTACAAATGGCTTCTAGACGCACCTACGGGTTTCTTAATGTATTTCAGCCATAGGGGCTGGAAGTGGTGGGAGATAACAGGCTTCATCACCACCGATGAGATAAGAAAAAGGATTTTGTTCCCTAAAATGCCTCTCTGGCCTGGCGAATGTGAGCGGTGTAAGTTAAAGCGCTACTGTCCTAAGTGGTCTGCCCGGCGCCGGTAGGGCGCCAGTGTTCTTTGATGCTTTCAAATATCTTGTCAGCGAAGAAGCCGGCTAAGAAGAGGTTTAAATTGTTTGGCAGGCCTAGAGCATACCAGACGAAAGACGCCCCGGCACCGACTATTAAGCGCCCGACGAAGTATGGCCCGCTAGGCCACTTCCGTGTCTGATACATCCATAGCCCTATGGATACTAGTGCACCGAAGACGCCCAACAGCAACACGCTTATGAGCTCCACGCTTCCCCACCCACTTATATGCCTATCTAAGCCCGTTATAAAGCTTTATTATACCTCAGAAATCTTTATAGACTAGTCAAGAGTGCTAGACTATGAGCGTGGGGGTAAGTGAAAGTGTCGCCCAAGCCCGTAGAAGGCTCAGGCGGGCGTTATAAAGTCAGGGTCTCAACCTGGAGGTTAGGCGAAATAATAATACCTGTCAAGTTCAAAGTGGTCAATAACAAGCTGGTCGTAAGCGTAGAGTGCCCTGTTGAAGAAGGCTACCACGAGGCCGTCAGCTCAGCTCTACACGCTTGCAGTAGCGCACTATTCCTTCTGGCTATCCACATTAACGATATTGAAAACTCAGCATTTATCATTACAGGCGGAAAGTCTTATTATATCGGGGAAGCACTAGTATGAGCTGGAGGTGGCCGTGGTGGTCGTGTGCGTGCTGTGCATGGTCGTGCTCATGCTCATCACTTTCATACTGTGCTATGCACTAGCGATATGGGCTGAGCTAGAGCGCATCAATTCAGAGCTAGACAGGGATTTTGAAAGAGCTATACGGGCATTAGTGGCCCGTGAGAAGCGGAGGAGGGATTGCTAAATGAGGGCCAAGAAGCTACTTTCTTATGCTGTTATGACCGTTATGGCCGTAATTCCATTAGGAATTGGCTTGAAGCTATTACAATTACTTATATCGGCACATATTACAAATAACGTGCTCATATTACCTGTGTGGCCTAATGTTTGTGATGCGGCCTTATTGATTATGAGCGGTTTGTTCTGGCTGGCAATAACATTTCATAAATGGTTCAGATATGGGGTGAGGTAGTGAATGCTTGAGGGTGTGATGGTCCGCAAGGAGTGGGCGATAATAATACTTGACGCATGCCGTTATGATTACTTCAAGAAGGTAATATATAATTACATTCCAGGCGGTGTCCTACAGGCACGTAGAAGTCCGGGCTCATGCACCCTGGAGTTTTTGAATAATGAGTTTAAAGGCTTCTATGATTGTGTAGTAATAAGCTCTAATGGCTTCTTACAGGACAGGCCAATAAAGCACCCAGACGGGTGGTATTTTAGCGGTCCTGAACACTTTAAGAAAGTTGTAAACTTATTTTCGCATAATTGGTCAGATGAATTAATGACGGTCCCACCTTGGGAGGTCAATAAAGTAGCATTAGAGAACATAGAGGACCGGATGCTAATATGGTATATCCAGCCACACTTCCCGGCGATAGGAAAGGTCAAGTTAATAATGAACGCAAACCAAATAAAGAAGATGTGGAAGGCCGGGCGGTTAAGCTTATCTACCATTAGGTTAGCTTATGAATACAATTTGAGACTAGTCTTATCTTATGTAGCTGAATTGATTAGAAAACTACCGCATAACCTAATAGTAATTACTTCAGACCACGGTGAATTATTAGGTGAAGGTGGTAAATTCAACCATCCATGCTGTTCTAATTCACCTATCCTGAGGACGGTGCCTTTCTACGTGATAAACTCTAGGAATTTGGCGTAAACGTCTTTATAATACATTTTTTTGGCTGTTTCTAAACATTTCCTGGCCTTGCGGTCCCACGAGGACTTGTCCCTCAAGGCCCGCCTTATTGCCTTCCATAATGCCTCGGTCGTGTATATTTTATGCTCAATCCTGTGGGCACCAAAAGGTTCAATTTCAACCTGACCCGTAGGGTTAAACCAGTAAGCACATTCTTTAGGTATCCACTCCGTAAATGGTGGTATATTCAATACTATTGGGATTGCTCCGAATGCCATAGCTTCTAATACGGTCAGGCCAAATCCTTCTGTATCCGACAGGTTCAAGTAGAACCTAGCACTCTTATACAATTCAATTAACATCTCATCCGTGCATACCCTATCAGGATAACGCCTTTTCACATGAGGAGCATCATAATCACTAATCAAATCAAAATCACGCATATATGGATTGTTCATAGTGGTTATGAGCAACAGCCTTTGTCCTAATTGTTCAATTACAGGCCCACATGCTCTAGGATATTTCCTTTTGAGATAACCTGCACAGTAGAGGAATTCTAAGGTCTTATCCGGCACTTCTTCTAATGCTTCAAATCTGCATCCATGCCATATTACTTCATCCACAGGCAATCCTGACTTTTCAAGACATTCCTTACTGTAATAGCTGTTGGCTACCACGTAAGGCTGGATTGTCTTATACCATCTCAGGCCTGAGCGGAGCTCAACAGGCCCTTCTGTGGTTAGATACCATATTTGCTTATTGTGCAGGTGCCGACTTGCTATGAAGAAAAAATAAGGGTCAGGATTACCTACTAAGATTATAGTGCCTTTAATTACACTTGGGTTATATTTGCCTTCTATAAAATCAGCACCTATGGCTTTAGCTAAGGCCCGACCTACTCGGATTATGCTGTAAGCCGTCCTGGTCAAGACCGTGATTTTCTTATCCGTCATGGTTTATCCACTTATCTTATAGTAGAGCGTGGCTGAGCCACCCGCTGGTATGGTCAGGGTGAACAGGCTACGGGCTATGAGGGCATATTTGTAAGCGGCGGCATCCACATCGTAGTATTGTGCTATCAGGCCTACTTCACGAATAGTTATGTCTTCGCCGCTCTGGTTCTCAAAAGCCCTGTAAGCCTGGACGTAATCGTTGCCAAACTCAACATTACACTCGTAATAGTAGAGCTGTCCGAGCCCTGTGCCGTGAGGTATCTTACTCTCAAGGTTGTAATCATTCCTGGTAGGCTCAGTAGAGCCTGTGCCCACAACGATGCCTCTGTTATCATTCTCCGCAAGTTGCCAGATACACATGAGATAATGAGTGCCAGCATTCGGCCTTTCTATTGTGCCTGTTGAACCATCGGTCCTGACACAAGGTGTATCCTCGTTCCGCATGGCCGCCCTCAGGAAAGCATAGAAATTCTTCGTAAGCGTGTTAGTCTCTTTCCAGCCTGTATCCTTTATGACCCGCCCTTTGCGGTCTCTAACTACTGCACGCACGTAGGTCTTCATCGCTACTCACTCCACACGCTCTCACTTAAGCTTTCACCTGGCCCGTAAGGAGTGGGCTGGCCTACCTCGTCTGCTAAGTGCCTTATTCCATAGAAGAATATCTGGCCGACATCAATATTCACCGTTTCTTCTTTCAAGACCTCGCCGTCCTTGACTAGTCTAGCTATGTAGGTGCCTACGGCTACTTTCTTTCTTTCACCTTCGGCTATTTCATATTTAACTTCTCCATTTTGAACCAATTGTAGCTTGTAGCCCACTAGACCACCTCCAGGCCGACGGTAGCTTCGGTTGCCGTAGTTTCAATTGAATAGCTTATGCTCTCTTCTTTTCGGTGGTATCTCTGAACGAGCTTGCCCGGCCGGGCAGGCTTCGTCCAGGTCCAAGTCAGCTTAGGCGGGACGAAGACAGGTCCTGGCAGGCCCATACCCACCACCTTACGTGAAGTTTATCCTTATCTCCACCGTGTAAGTTGTCCCAGCGCTGAATGTTCGCTCTGATATAACGCCTCTCAGCAAGAGGAATTCATAGACATCGCCTGTTTCAAATTTCCTCCACGATTTGCTCAGCCCTACCTCACGAACAATTATGTCCTCGGTTGGCGTGAAGCTTGCGCTTGCTTTGACCGTGCTGTTGGCTGTTATTACAGTTGCACTTTCGGCCATCTTCTCATCGCCTAGCTTGTAGTCATCCCGGCTTTCTGGTGCATCGCTTGAACCTATCCGTATCCTGACAGGCAAGCTCTTTCCGGTGGTTTCGGTGGCTAAGTAAGACCCACCTGAGGGGTCATGCGGTCCTTGAAACTGGACGTTCTGGCTGGCACCCGTCAGGTCGGTGAGGCCAATTACAAGGCCTGTATCAGCACTCACACCTTTAAGGAAGAACTCCATCGTATGGATGAAGTTCATAGTGAAAGTATTCAGCTTCTGGCGGTGGATAAGCACTTTCCGGCCTTTTCGGTGCTCGTATATCAGGACCTCAGCCTGCGCTTTAAGACCCTCACGCTCCATTTCAGCCCACCGAAGGCCCGTAAAGGCTCAGCTAATATAAGCCTTTCTTCAAGCTACTATCTCATAACTGACCTTCTCAGTTTCGTATGCTGGTTCTTTTACTGCTATTTCATAGCTCATGCTTTCTTCGCTTACTTCTGGCTCCCTTATCGTTATCTCATATCCTATTTCAGCTCTTGGCGCCCTTAGAGGTGCTGGGAATAGTATTGCATGCGATATGGTCATGTCTAATATTGCACCGATTTGTGGCTTTTCTTCTGTCCCTATTTGGCGTTCGGCTATATCCGGTATGGTGGGCGTGTAAGTTATGCTCGTCCCGGTGAATAGTGGCCAGATTGGCGTCCCTTTTGGTATTGGCTTTACTTCAGCAGAGCCTTTCATAACTTTTCCTATCATGCCACTCGCTATTGCGGCTACAAACGGGCTTAAGAACGCACCGACTAGATGCCTAAAGCGTCCGGTTTCAGCGAACTTCTCCAAGCCTTTCCACATGCCTATTAGTGTCATGTCAGCTAAAACTATTCTTTCCATCTTATCTATAAAAGTATTCACGACACCTACATACCAGTCTTGTGCTGTGCCTGCCCAATCTACGAAAGCGTCCCTAATCGTATTGTAAGCACTTGTGAAGAAGTCGGCTATTTGATTTACTACCCACGATACTGCATTAACTAGCCACTCGCCGAATGAGTAGAAAGCGTTGTAAATCTGCTGGCCAAGCCAGTTAAGGCCTCGCCATAGCCATTCGCCAAACGAGCGTATTGCGTCCCACAGCCACGTAAAGGCGCCTAAGATGCCTCGTCCAACTTGTGTTAGACCGTCCATGATAGCTTTGGCAATCGCATAAATAGCATCCCAAGCGCCGGATATTGCATCGCCTAGCCAGGACGTGAAGCCTTCCCATGCTTCGGTTATTGCATTCCACGTACCTTCAAGCCACTCTGTGATGCCGTTTGGCATAGCTCATCATCACCTTATCTTGACTATCATTTCAATTCCATCAGGTGCTGGGCGCACTTCACTTATATACCGCCAGCGTTCAGGCAGGTTTTCCTTAATCATCTTCACGACTTCATCCATCGGGAAGAATATGATTAAGTTGTTCCCTTCTAGCCTGACTTGGGCGCCTGGCATCCGGGCTTTGAGGCGTCTTTCAACTTCTGCTCTTAAG
>QMZU01000035.1 GCA_003663345.1 Candidatus Aenigmatarchaeota archaeon
AACATCGCCGATATCGTGGTGGCTGCTGACCCGAATATTATGAAAAATGCCATCTTAACCTTCATCTTGATGGAATAATACTTTTCCTTCCTTCCACCGAGCGTCTCGTCAGTAATGACTATCTGATGGTCCACACCACTTCCTATCGCAGCGATTATTCCTGCTATTGCTGCCAAATCTATGGTCCAGAACTTGTTCAGCAGCGCTGCAGCCCCAAGTATTATTACTATTTCACTGAAGGACGTCAGGAGTATTGCCCCGGCTATTTTGATATGCCTATATCTGAGAAATACTATAACCGAAACAGCAATCAGCGCAAGAACACCAGCCACCGCTAAACTCTTCATGAACTCCCTTCCAAGTGTCGGCGATATCCTCTCAATCTTCACGACCTCCAGCTTCGCAGGCAATGCGCCACTTCTCAGTACACTCTGCAACCTCGTCATCTCCTGGCGCGCTTCCTTCTCCGTCTCACCACCACCATTTATCACAGGTGTCGTGTACGCCTGACCTTTCAATCCACAAGAAATCGTGAGAGAGCTTATAGGCTTCTCGTCAAGGAAAAGATATATCATTTCAGAAAGATGACATTCCCTTCCTGGAAGTGTGACTTCCTCGAGATCAGATGTGACCTTTGCGAACCTCTCCGCGCCCTCCTGTGAGATGAGTATCTGGAACTGGAACCTCCAACCACCCTTTACCTTCTGAACATAAGAATATCGAGAGGAGAAGTAGACATATTTTATATCCTCACTGGTGAAGACCCTTGCCGCAAGCACAGCCTTGTCGTCCGTGACATTCCAGACCTTGAAGGTCACATCCTGAAGCACAAACGTATCATTTATACTATAACTCTCATTATCCAGAATCAGAGTACCGTTTCTTCCGTATATCTCATAACTCTCATTTCCAAACACCAATGTGCCCTTCCCATCAACCAGCTCAACACTCCTTGTGATATACGCCTCGAACTCACCCTGCCTGCTAAGCAGCTCATCTATCTCCTCTTTGGAAGCACCGGCAGTCTCTATCTGCACATACCAGTTCCCCTCAACATCCCTTACAGGCTGGAACACCATCTCCTTGAGACCGTATATGTTCATCCTGGTCTGGAGCGTTGATATCAACTGATCCATCAGAGAGTTCATGTAATCCTCTGTGATGTTGGCTACATTCAATTCGGTTTTATTCAATTCTGGCTTCAGAAGAAGTCTGGTCCCTCCAACCAAATCTATCCCAAGTTTTATCCTTGAGGAGGAGACCTTTTCAACCTCCACACCCAAACCCGGTCTCCCCACCTCAACCAGCTTCAACTCCCCGTTTACCGTCATCCTTAACATTCCCGTGTAATTCTCAAAGAGCAGAAGGTCCTCCGGAGAATTGATGGTTCTCTCATTGACCCATGTTATTATATCATCCTTCTCAACCACACCTTTCAGAGGCGAACCATCTTTCACATCAACAATCCTGACTCCCTTTGCCCAGGGATTCGGTGCTATGAGAAAGATACTCACCGCTACGAATATCACCAACAACCAGACCCTCCATTCCCTAAACATTCACTTCCTCTCCAGATACCATCTCAACAGACCAACATTCATGAGCCACGTATTCGGTATATCTATCGCAAGCGCTATGAGAAGAACAGACGATATTTCTCTCAGTGCCGGTGCTGTTGATATAACGTAGAGCACACCAAGCGCCGCCATGGTCGTGAGCGTCATCATAAGCCCCGTCTTCATAGCACCAATACTCCTCTCAACAACCGACCCTTCCCTCCTCTTCAACAGCCGTGTGGTGAGAAGGATGTCGGTATCTATCGAATAACCGAGCGTCAGCAGCAAGGCAGCAAATGACGCGAGTGTGAGATCGATCCCCAAAACCTGCATGAATGCGAGCGCACCGAGGATATCACCAACCGCTGCAAATATCACACCAAGGCTTGGAACAACCTTCCTGAATATTATGAATACAATTCCGCCCATCAAAATGAATGCAAGAATCATTGCAGACTGGCTCTGTTTCCAGAAGCTCTTTCCCAGCGCACTCCCTACCTCCTGGAAGGTGCTCTCCTCAACATCCAATCCATACTCTTTAACAGCATTCAGAAGCTCATCCTGGTCAACATATCCACATTGAATCAATGCGCCATAACCGGTAGCGCTCACCACCTTCCGGACCTTAACCTTCCCAAACCTCTCCGAGAGGAATCTCTCGAGAGCAGTATCATCAAAATCACCGGTCAGTTTCAGGGATAGTTGCACTCCACCTTCCATATCAATACCCTTCCTGAACCATTCACCTGTGCTCTGGTAGTGATAGAGAAGTATCCCTACTGACAGCAGAAATATGATGAGCGGAATCACCATTAAACTCTTATAATTCGCCGATTCATACCAGGTTCTGAAGGGAAAATTCATACTTATAACTAATATGAAAGATTTATAAAGGTGATAGGATGTACGACTTCGTGGTTGTTGGTGCTGGCCCTGTGGGCGCTTACCTCTCATGGAAGCTCTCCAAGAAAGGATATAAAACCCTACTTATTGAGGAACACTCCACTCCAGGGAAACCACTGGCCTGTTCAGGGCTGATATCAAAAGAGGTCTTCAGGTTCGTTCCGAAAGGGGATTTTGTAGAGAATGAGATACGTGCAGCTCACATCCACGTTGATACCCATACCTTTGAATTCAGAAAAAAAGAAGTACATGCTTATGTGATAGATAGAACACGTCTTGACTCATATCTGGTTGAAAGGTCCGTAGAATCCGGAACAGAGCTCTTTCTGAATCACAGGTTTGAGGATTTTATGGAATTGGACGATTCTCTCAGGGTTTATGTGAAAACACCAAAATCTTTCATAAATATCAAAACAAAAATACTCTGTGGGTGTGATGGCCCTCTATCATCTGTTCGGAGATCAGCAAATCTCCCTCCACCAAGATCCCTTCTGCACGGAATATTCTGTTATACTAATGAAAAGGATGGTTCTGACTGTGTTGACCTCTTCTTCAGAAGGTATCTCCGAGGCTTCTTTGGATGGAGAATACCGAGAGGGGGTTGTGTGGAATACGGTCTCGCTCTTCCTTTTGGAGCTCCAATTCAGAAAATATTCAAATTATTCCTCAAAGAACAGGGCGTCAGAAGAATTACTTCTATACATTCAGGTTTAATCCCAACCGAACCGCCAAAAAGAACAATCTCTGGGAGGGTTCTGCTTCTGGGTGATGCCGCAGCCCAGGTGAAACCCCACACAGGCGGTGGGGTGGTTTACGGTCTGACATCCGCATACATCGCATCACAGGTCCTCGACCCGGAGAACCCCGAGACCACCAAAACCTACGAAACTCTGTGGAGGAAACACCTCGGAAAGGAAATACTCATCGGCTCACTGATAAAAAATTCTTACTCCCTCTCACCATTTCTTCAGAGAATCTCTTTATCCTTTTTGGAGAAAATATCCCAACATAAGGACATCCACATGGACAGACCAACATCACTTCTTAAATAAAAAGGATAAGAGAACCCGAATATTTCCCAGCAGGTCCTTGAACCCATATTTCGGCTCCCCGGCTCTCCTTTCCCTGAACTTTATCGGTACCTCAGTCATCTTCGCACCCCTTAACCTGAAGAGTATCGCCGCTTGGAAGGAGAAATCATCTGGCAGTGAATCCAGATCAACCTTTTTCAGAACCTCTCTCCTGTATGCTCTGAAACCTGCTGTGGTGTCCCTTACACCAGAGCCGAGAAGCTTCACATAAAGGAAGTTTCCAATGAGCGGGAATATCCTCCTGTGAATAGGATCCTTCCTCTCACCGCCCTCCACATATCTCGAACCCACCACAACATCATATCCTCCTTTGATTTTTCTGTAAAGTTTCGGAATATCCTCGGGGTCATGTGAAAAATCCGCATCCATCTCCATTATCACACCCCCCCGCGCAACCCTGAAACCGGTCTTGTAAGCAGCACCTATACCGCATTTCTCCTTTCGCTCCACAAGTATGAGATTCCCGTACTCCTTGGTCAACCTTTCCACAATCCTGCCGGTCCCATCAGGTGATGTATCATCCACCACGATTATCTCACCATCTATACCGTTCCTCTCAAGAACACCCTCCACTGTACGTATCAACTCCTCTATATTCTCAGCTTCATTGTATGTCGGTATCACAATCGATAACATGTATCCTTTATCGGGAGAAAGTTTAATAAATCTTGGAATGAATTATAACTGGATTCCATGAGGAAAAGAACATTATCACTTCTCCTATCATTCACGCTTCTCGGACTTCTGATATACTTTTCAGACCCTTTAAAGGTCGCCTCAACCATAGCCAGGGTGAATCCGCTCTACATCCTCGCGGGAATTTCGATATTCTGGCTGAACTCATTTCTGAGAACTATAAGATGGCAGATACTCCTGAAGAAACTCAACATAAGAATCCCACTCACCGACACATTCTACATACTTATGGCAGGGTTGTTCATCTCGAACATGACACCAGGAAAGACAGGCGACCCCATCCGATCCCTCTTGCTCAAGAGAACACACTCCAAGAGCTTCACAAAATCCGTTCCCTCAATATTCATAGAGAGGATAGCCGATATTGTGGCCATGATTATGATATCCTTATTCGGAATATTCTTCATATCATCCGAATACACCATCTATCTGTTTATAACGATTCTGACCTATTCGTTACTCGTCTTTCTCCTTATCTTTATTCTTCTCTCAAAGAAGAGGACGGAGAGGTTTTTTTCCATTGTCGTGAAACTATTTTCCTTCATACCGAAAATAAAGAACCTGAAAAAAGACATCTCAGAGATGTCGCAAAACCTCCACACATCTTTTTCTCGGTATAAAGACAAAAATATTCTCTTCAAAACAATTCTTCTCTCCCTGATAATATGGACATTCGAAGGATTGGTCCTCTACGTAGCATTCCTCTCAATGAACTTCCCGGTAACACCTGAGGCATGCATAACCATAACATCCTTTTCAATCCTCCTCTCCATAATAACCTTCCTCCCAGGAGGTCTTGGCTCTGCAGAGATAATAACCGTCCTGACCTTTACAGCACTATTCCCGTTCCTGACCAGCAGCGATGTCACGGCCACAGTCCTGATATCCCGGTTCATGAGCTTCTGGATGTCTGTGATAGTTGGTGCCTTCAGTCTGGGGTTCAAGATGAAGTAGAGAGCCTGACACGCTCAACATCTTCCTTGGTGTGGATATTGAACCACCTTCCAGAAGTAGGATACCCGAACATCTTCCCTTCTTTTGCGAGCTTGTTGAAAACGTTCTCCTGAAGTGACCATTTCACATCTCCGGGCGGTATGTGATCAAACACCTCAGGGCTGAAGAAACCTATCAACGTCGAATACAGTGACGTCTTCGGTTTCTTCGGTTTCTCATCATAATTCACTATCCTCTTCCCATCAAGTTCCACAACCCCATACCTCCAGGAGTAATCGGCCCTGGTGTGGATTGCAAGCGTCACCGCCCCACCGTTCTCCACGTGAAAGTCCCTTATCTTCTTCAGATCAAAGTCGAAGTAGTGGTCACATGGAAGGAGAAGAAAATCCGATTTCAGATACGGTTTTGCCCGTTCCAGAGTCTTGGCCGACCCCATGGGTTTGTCATCCTCCACGTATATTATGTTCACATCATAATTCTTCCCATTTCCCAGGATCTCATATATCTTCGATATCACCTTGGAATGCCCGACAACTATCTGGTTGTGGTATCCCGCCTCCCTTGCCTTCAGGACGAGATACTCCACCAACCTTTTTCCATTTATCTTCACGAGCGGCCTGTACACACCCAACTCCTCTATATAAAGGTCCTCCGGTTTCCCACCAGCCAGTATTACAGCCGTCTTCCTGTCCGTGAGGTGCTCCCTTAGAAACCTCTCTATGGCCTCACTTCTACTCTTCACAACTATACCATCCACAAACGAATCTATCTGCCTCACGACCTCCTCATCCAGAGATATTGATAACCTCCGCTTCATATTTACACCGTAATACATTATTATTACACTTTATTAATAGAATAATATTTAAAACTAACCAAAGGCAAAGAAAGGTCATGAACGGATGCATCGTTGGCGCAGGCTACGTCGGCCAACCACTTGGTGCGGTTCTCTCTTCAAGATACAACATAACTTATGTGGACATCAACTCTGACCTTGTGAGAAGCCTCTCTGACCATAAACCAACAATACACGAACCCGGTCTTGAAGACCTGTTCAAGAAGAACAAGGAAAGAATATCCGCCACAACCGATTACTCTGCGGTGCGCAATTCGGACTTCGTGATGCTCTGTGTTGGAACACCACAGGACATGCCGTGGGACACGAGATATCTTGAAGAGTCCGCTTCGGAGATCGGCAGGAACCTTTCAAAAGGAACGCTCATCATGGTCCGCAGCACAGTTCCTGTTGGAACCAACAGGCGACTTGCATCCATAATCGAGAGGGAGAGCGGTCTCAAAGCAGGAGAAGGTTTCTACATGTGCCACTGCCCGGAGAGGATGAGGGAATCCAAAGCGATCCAGGATATCCTGAACCAGGAGAAGATAATAGGAGGTTTGAACAGAAAGAGCGCAGAACTGGGCGCAAAGATATTCGACGATATGGGAATAAAGACAAGGATAGTATCATCTCCCGAGGCTGCCGAGTATATCAAACTGAAAACAAACGAACTCCTTGCAACACATATCGCGATCCAGAACCAGATGGCAAGGGAGTGTGACGCTCTGGGGCTGGATGTACATGAGATAAGGGAGATGGTCGGGTCTGACCCGAGAATCACCTGCACATCCACATTCATTCCAGGTCCGGGTGTGGGTGGATACTGTCTCACCAAGGATTCCTATATACTTCAGAAAACCCTTAACGAGAAGGGTCTCCATTCAAAACTTATAGATGTGGAGAGGGAGATAAACAACTCACAGCCGCTCTACGTGGCGGATGAGGTTAAAAGAATGGTAGAAGGTGGTACCATAGGAATACTCGGACTCACCTTCAAAGGAAATACCGATGACCTGAGGGAAACACCAATCAAAAGAATAATCGAGTCCCTGAAGGAACACACACTCAGAATTCACGACCCTCACGCAGACCCGGAAGAGGTCAGAAGATTCTTCGGAATTGAACACGTCGGACTTGAAGATGCGGTGAACTCGGACTTGATCCTCATAGGGGCTGACCATGATTTCTACAGAAACCCGGAGGTTCAGAACCTCCTTCGTAACAGAAGGGTCTACGATGCAAGGAACATCCTTGATGGAGATAATGTGAAAAAACTTGGTGTTGGAAGGTGATAGAATGGAAAGGGTTTTGATAACAGGCGGAGCCGGGTTCGTTGGCACAACCCTTGCGCTCCATCTCTCAGG
>QMZU01000036.1 GCA_003663345.1 Candidatus Aenigmatarchaeota archaeon
GATATAAAAGGAAAAAAAGATAGAAAAAGAATGTGGTGATTGAGATGGAGTATAAACCAAGAAAGACGGTCCTCTTTGAAAAGGTATATGGTGTTAACATAGAGAACATCAGTACAACCAAAGAAGTAGATGAGATTATCGAAAGGAAGACAGGTCGAAAGTTAAGGGTTGTCAACGTGGAGATGTTTCCCATCAGGAGCTACGATATCGATGAAATGGTCGATGAAGCGCTCCGGGAGTGAGATGGTAAAATGATTAATTACATTCTGATACTTCTAATCCTGATACTCATTGCCATTCTTTTCCGTTACAGGAAAAAAATCAAAGAACTCGAATCCAGTATCAGGAGCATATCCGTGAGGCACGGAAAACTCCTGGAGCATTACATACCGTGGATAAAGGAGATATTCCCCCATGACCCTGCAAGGTTCAGGTTTATCGGAGACCCTGTGGATGGTGTGTTGTTCGATGATGATAGGATTCTTTTTCTTGAATTCAAAACAGGCAAATCAAGACTCAATCCCGTACAGAAGAGGATAAAGGAGAATATTCAGAAGGGAAGGGTTGAATGGAAGGAAGTGAGGATCAGGTAGATTTTGATTCATGCAGGAAGACCAGACCGAGCATGTCCATGAGAATCATGACCATTATCTTAGGAAGGGGTGCGCCCCTAATAAGGAATTCTGTGAGACCGATGGTTGCCATGAGTATCATCAGGAATCCCATAACTCCGTAAGATTTCCGGCTTCCCCTCATTTTGAAGAATATGACCGATACAAGGAGAAGACCGAAGAAGAGTGAGGTGAAGAAAAGGTCGGTGAATATGCTATCCACATTCAGTATGAGCAGAAGGAGTATCAGCACCACAAGTGAGTTCGTCCATCTGGAATACCTAACTTCCTTCACATCCAGCTTCTTTGTGTAGAACCCGGAATAACTCTCATTCTCCTTCAGATCAGCTCCACAGAAGCTGCAGACACCGGAACCATCAGGTATCTTCCGGTTGCAGTTCGGGCAGCGCATGATTAATTTAGATGTTTTGGAATATAAAACAACAATCAGGAGACTTTTCCAAGGACAGGTTTTCCTTCAACACTTCCTACAAAGGCCTTTACCTTGATTTTAGTGCCATATGTGTTCTTGTCAGAAGGATTCACATCACCTTCTTTAAAGATATACTCCACACCTTCGCACGATGCACATATGTACAGACAACCGGTATCATCATAGATAATATAATCAGATCTTGTCACCATTCCCATCCTTTCAAAATCACACTGAGGATAGGAACCCCAGCCACCGTACATACCGTTTAGAACAACTTCCTTTCCAATATACATTTCAGGGTTTGATATTATATCCCTGATTTTTACATTTTCATTTGGTCTCTCCCAGAAAAGATTCAAGTATAAAATTATAACAAGTACTGTTATAATAACTGCCACAATAGCTGGATAATATTGCTTCATTTAACAGTCCCTCAGGATTCCTCCTTCTTTTCAATCCACTCCAACCATCTCTGGTAGTATGGCTTTGCTATGAGTTTGCCCCTCTTGGATTTCACCTCAGAGTAACGCTTCTTAATCTCCTTCTTCAAATCCTTGATTATTTTCTCCCTCTTCTCACCTTCCCATAATCTCTCCTCGAACCATACAGGTGGGGTGTTCTGCAGGAAACTCAGGGCCGCAGCTTCTCTCAACAGCTGGGATTCCTTGGTCTTCCCTTTGTCCACAAGCAGAATCAGCCTCTGGACCTTCTTTATAAGCTTACCATCAACTCTTTCCTTTTTCAAAAACCTTTTCGCTATCTCCGCGCTCCTTTCCCTTGGTTTTAACTTCTTCAACCTGTTGTCCAGTCTCTTCTCAAAAGCATCTTCGATTCCATGAAGGAGCGCAGCCAGCTCCAGCGGTGTCGGATCTCCCCTCTCAGAGAGCTCGACCACATACTCCTGTGCCTGAAGAAGGTATCTGGCCTTCCCGTTTGCGATAATCTTCTGCATGCCCGACTCTTCAAATGATTCAAGAACAAATTCCCGTGTTTTCTCGATTATATCGGTCATTTTATCTGATAATTATTGTAAAGATTCCAATAAAAAGTTGTCACTTTTCAATTTCATCCAGTAAATTTGCTATGAGTTGTTGGAGAGGGGTTGGTGATGGAGGTTCGATTTCTTCACAGATTTTTGAAATCACCATATTCCTTGTCTCCTTATAAATCCTCTCGGCCTCTTCCAGTCTCCTTACAATCTCGTCTATCTCCTCAACATTTTCCACTTTTCCCTTCCATCCGTAAACCTTCTCTGAAAACTCAGACTCTCCGGGCTTGCTCATATCGAGTACCGTGAACCCGAGACCCATCCTTTTTGAAACCTCTCGAGCCACCTCAACATCCGTAGCCTGAGGTTGTGGATGTATCTCCTTGAAGAATTCGCAGGTATCCCCGTAAACCACGAATGATATTCCGTACTTGGGCAACATTTCCTTTTCAATCTCCCTTATAATATCAGGATCTACTCCCATAATATTCAATAGAATCGAAGATTAAAAAATCTTCAGGTGAGTTTTTTCTCAAGCTCCTTTATCTCTCTCTCCTGCTCCTTAACCTCTTTCACCAGTTTCTTGAGTGTCGGAAGAATATGATCAAAATCAGTATCAAGGACTCTCTCCAGTTTTTTCACGATTTTCCAAGCATCCTCCATATGATCTCCTCCGCTTTCTTGAGCACATCCTCAATATTTCCACCGGTTCCGAACCCCTGACCAAGGCCAGGAGTACCGCCCCCCTTTCCTCCAAGTTCCTGACTTACCTCTCTCACAACCTCACCGATATTCACACCCTTCTCGACAGCCACTTTCCCGGCTGAACCGAAGACACTCAACCTATCATCGGTTCCTACCAGAAGAATAACAGTATCATCCCCGGAGAGCCGGAGTGATATCTTCTGCAAGTCCTTGGGTCCAGCACTCTCCACACTCCTGACCAGAACCCTCAAACCGGAAACGCTCTTGAACGATGGTGAGAGCTTCTCACTCAGTTTCTCACGTAGTCCCTCAATCCTCTTTCTGTTCTCCTTCCATCTCTTCCTCAGATTCTCCACACCCTTTATAACATCCTCACCGACCATCTTCTTGCACTCTTCAAGAATCCTCCTCGCCTCATCCTCTTTTTTCCGGGCAACCTCACCTGCCACGAACTCCAGCCTTATCACCCCATCCTGGACCTTCCTCCATCCAAGAATCCTTATCAGACCTATCTCCGATGTTCTGTCCAGATGGGTACCGCCACAACCCTGATGGTCAAGATCATCTATCGATACTACCCTCAATGTTTTCCCTGGAGGCACACCACCCTGATACAGGACAAAACCGTATTTGTCTTCTGCCTCTCTTCTCGGCATAAACCTCTTCAGAACCTCATAATCCTTTTTAATCACATCATTCGCTACCCTTTCTATCTCCTCAACCTCCTCGTCTGTGAGGTTTGTGTAATGGGTTATATCGAGCCGCGCCTTATCGACATCCTTGTGAGCCGAGTGCTGGTAAACATGGGTTCCAAGAACCTTTCTTGCTGAGAGAAGCATCACGTGTGTTGACGTGTGGTGAACACTCAGCTGCTTTCTTCTTTCCCTGTCAACAGAGCCCTGAACAACCTGACCCTCCCTGAAATCATGTCCAGGAACCTTGTGAAGCACCACACCTCTCTCAACGATCACGTCCACTACTTCTTTCCTGTTTAGATGACCCGTATCATGCTCCTGCCCTCCTGATGTTGGGTAAAAAGCCGTTCTGTCCAGCACAACCCACTCATCCAGAACCTTGATGACCTTTGCTTCGAACTCCAGCATTTTCTCATCTTCATAGTAGAGCTTCTTCGTTTCAGGTATCCCGCTCACATCGAATCTCTGCTCTTCCTCCTTCACAACATGAACATGTCTCTCCGCAACCTTTGAGTAGAAATCAGCCGGCACATCTATCTCAAAACCCTGCCTCCTCAGAAAATCAGGATGTATTCCGTGAGAGTCATACAGTTCAACCAGGTCTTTTTCCGTGAGTCTCTTCCCCTTCAGCCCCTCTATTATCCTCATACTCTCCTTCTTGTTTCTCTCATACTTCTCCGTCTCCACATCCAGAATCTTCTTGACATTCTCAAGGTTTTCGGTCAGCTCAGGGTACATTCCCTTCATGAACCTTGCATGTGTCTCCACGACCTTATGAATATCTATATCCCATCCATACCTCTCCATGAAATCGAGGCAGCGCCTGAATATCATCCTCAAGCTGTGTCTCTCACCGGTGTTTGAAGGTATCATTCCGTCGTTCAGCGCGAAGAGCAGTGCCCTCAGATGCTCGGCTATGGAGTAAAGCGCAGCTACAGGAAGCACAGCTTCCTTCAATTCTTTCACATCAAGACTCATCTCATTTGAAACTTTTTTCCACACACTTTCAACATCCTCTACCTCATCTATATTCAGATAAGCCGAGTACGGAAGGAACTTTGTCCATATCTCTCTATTTGGTTTGATTCCAGTGACTTTGTAAAGATACTTCATGACATCCGGCATATTCACCTCATAGGAGGTTTCGGTTCCGTGGCATATCCACACACTCCTCTCATGCCCCAGACCCATATCAAGGACTTTGGTGTCCAAATCCTCGTAACCCTTATCAGTAACCCTGTAAAACATGTAAACTTGGTTACAGAGCTCAAGTCCTCTGACAAAAAACTCCATACATGCACCGAGATTTCCGCCGCCTCCCCAGGCATCCTCATGTAACACTATCTCCTTCTTCGGTATTCCCAGACCCAAGTTTATCCAGTCAAAGAGGTCACGGAAGTACTTGTCCTGCTGATACTCCTGTGGTTTTGTGAAGGCGTGCTGCCCGACATGTATGTGTAGAACGTAATGGCTCCCGGTTATACCCACGTTATCAACATCATTGAACCTTATACTGGGCTGGGGAACGATTAAAGGGTTTGCAGGTGGCTCCACCTCACCGGAAACCACATACGGCTGGAAGTTGTATATTGATGCTCTCACAAACTCCGTATCTTCCCTCCAGCGCGCAGCCACAGGATACCTCTTTATAGGCGTATAACCTCTCTTGCTGAAGAAATCTGAAAATGCCTTCCACAGGTCTATGACACCATAACTCTTCTTTGCAGGAGAATCACCTATGAACCCCCAACCACCAGAACACTGAGAATCTCCGCATACATCCCTCTCCTCATAACTCCAGAAATACCTCCCGCACTTCTTGCAGGTTCTTCTCTCAAATCCAATCTCCTTCAATGCCTCTACAGCGAAAAACTTCTCAGGATTCTTTCCAGACTCTTCTTTCACCCTCTTCTTTAATTCATCGAGACTTACCATACAAATAACTTATAACTACTAACAAACTAAGGTTTAAAAAGAATAGATTACCTTTGAGAGGCAATCTAACCGAAGAGGGAACTCAGCCCTTCTGCTGCCTCTTCCTCTTTTTTCTCCTCTTCTTCCTCTTTCTTTTCCTCCTCCACTTTCTCAGGTGCCGCTTCAACAGCAGTAGGCGCTGCCTGAACCACTGAACCCTTCTTTATCGCTTCATCTATGTCGACCTTCTCAAGTGCAGCCACAAGGGCCTTCACCCTTGCCTCGTCCACTTCAACTCCGGCTGCCTTGAGGACATTCTTGACGTTCTCCTCGTTTATCTCCTTACCTGCGCTGTGAAGCAGCATTGCGCTGTATATGTACTCCATTCAATCACCTCTCTTCTGGATCATGATATTAAGGGAATTCGCCTCAGCACTCGCCCTTGCGATCAGATCCTCTATGACACCCTTCTCAAGGACCCCTGCCTCAAGACCCACGGACTTCGCCTCATTGAAGGCCTTGAGTATCATCAGCGGTGCAGTTTCCTCTGTGAGGAAACCGGAATTCAGTGAGAGATTGAAGGCATAGGCCGATGCCATCACCATCTTCTCGAAGAACTCCTCCTCATCTATTCTCAACACAGATTTTGGAAATACTGTCCCATCCTCGTACACCGCTATCAGGTCAAGCCCTATTTCCATCGGTTTCATTCCAAGAGCGTTCAACAGGTTCGCAAGGTCGGCGCTTATCACATCCCCTTCCCTTGCAACAACCGTATCATCCACAACAGCCACCTTTCCATCCTCCACAGTTGTTTTTGCTCCGAACTGTTGCAACTGACCTATTATGGCTCCGGGAGGTAAACCGGTACTCCCTTTGGGCACGATTATATCCTTAGTAGCGACATCCCCCTCCTTTGCAGGAGCAGGTGTTTTGTTCGAATCAAGGTACTGGAATAGTTTGAACGGGTTCATTTCGGTAAAGATGAAAGCTGGCTGACCCTTCAGGTACTCAGATAATCCCTCTATTCCCTTCAGACCTGACTTCTCCAGAGCCCTTCTCATCAATCTTTTCTTGCTCATTCTTATCCTTGCTTTACCCTTTAGTTCCTTCTTTATATCCTGTAACTGTGGAGATGGCATCTTGTACATGTTCACTATTCCCACTACCTTACTACTCTTTATCATCTCCGCCAGTTCCTCTACTTCCCTGATCTTACTCTCCTTGACCATAATACTCACCTTATCCTCACACTCGGCCCCATCGTGAGTTTGACATAGGCACTACCTATCTGCTGGCTTCCCTTTGGAAGATTCCTCTCCAGAAGGTCCAGCACCGCCTTTATGTTCTCCTCTATCTCCTCGTCGGGCATCTCCTCATTTCCAACAGGTACATGTATCACCGGGTTCTGTGTGAGCTTGATCTGGAGAATCCTCTTGGTCTGCTCTATCAAAGGCTTGAGATCAGCCCCCGGAGGGAACGGTTTTGGCATCTTCCCTCTCGGCCCCAATACAGGACCGAGAATCTTTCCGACCTCAACCATGAGCGGTGCCTCTGCGAGGAAATGATCATGAGTTCTGGCAAGCTCCTTGGCGGCTTTCTTATCCTTGTATTTCTCAAGACCGGCCCTGTCTATAACCGTGACACCCAGCTCCTTTGCCTGAGGGGCGGTTGTCTGGGCTATGACACAGACCTTTGGCTCCTTACCCTTGGAATGGGGTAATACCAACTCCTTATTGAACCTGTTCTCCGGCTTTGCCAGGTTTATATTCTTCAGATTAACAGCAAGGTCAACCCTCTGGAGAAACTTCCTCTTCTTGGCCTTCTTCTTGGCCTCTGCGACCTTCTCGGCTATCTCACCCATATCAAAACAC
>QMZU01000037.1 GCA_003663345.1 Candidatus Aenigmatarchaeota archaeon
CTTTAACTCTATACCAACCTCCTCGCAGGCCTCCTTGAGCGCAATATAACTCTCGGCATCATAATTGAAATAACACAGAACTTTTTCATATCTTTCTCTGTGTTTCTCCAGATATTTTTTCACCCTTTCCCTTGTCACCTCTATATACCTCCTCTTTATCTCTGGAGTTTCCTTCCATGGCTGCCAGTCATAGGAATTGAACGGATAATACCTGTCAAACTCCTCAGGGATGACTCCGGGCGAGGATATGACAACAAGATGTACTCTATTCTCCACACCAAGCTCTTTCAAAATCCTTCTTATACCTCTATGTAACCTGCTTTTCCTGTATGGTTTCCTGTAAGAACATGGAACAAACAGAACAACATCCCTTTCCGGCGGAACATATCTTTCCACCAGAAATCTCTGCCACCTCTCGTAAACGGGATTAACCAAGTATTCCTCACCAACCCCCTTTATGGGTCTCTTATCCTTGAACCTCGGTATCCACGAGAACCATGACTCAAGCACTCCATGCTGTGATACATCATAACTCACCCTCGGGTCATCCAACCACTTCTTGACCATATCGAAAAACTCACCCTTACCGAGGGGTCTCCACTCACCTTTCAGATAAAGTTCATACAGGGGTGTGTCTTTATGTGGATAGCAATTTATTATCACAACCTCATCCGAGAATTTCAGCGCATACTCCACACTCCTGTCAAGGACCTCTTGTGGATCACCAACATATGGCGGGTTGGCAAGGATATAAGTTCTCACCTTAAACCCATTTTTCTTCACAACCTTAACGGCCTTCTCATAATCCTTCAATCCAAACCCCTTCCGAATCCTTCCCAGCACATCATCATCAGCCACCTCAAGACCTATTGCGATGGTCAGATCAACCCCTTCAAAATCCTTCAGCGCCTCATCTGTGATGAACTCCGGCCTTGATTCTATCAATAACCTCTTTATTCCCAATTCCCTGCACTTCCCAACAAGATATTTCCTCACCTCTCTAGGGACCTGCTTCTCATCAAGAAAAGAGCCGGATATATAAACCTTCAGAAAATCCACACCCTCAGCATCGGCCAGAAGGTTGTCTATCTGTCCCTTCAACTCCTCGGCACTCAGAACTTCAGAGCTAACTCTACCGTATCCGCAAAAAATACATTTACCCCACCCACACCTTCCGGATGATAGGATGATGACCTTCTCCTTCATGTTAAGAATAAAACAGGTAAATTATTAAAGGTTCTTGAATTCCTCCCTCGGTATCCACTCGCCCTTGACAGGGTCACCTTCGTATTCAACAACCTCCAGAAAGAAATAAGTCTCATCCTTTATCGAGAGCGGCAATCCCTTCTTTATATTAATCAGTGGATGGGCCGGATTTCTGTACTTCTCAACACTCTTCACATCTATACCATATTCCTTCAATTCCTTCTCCAGCGCCTCCATGGCCATTTCCCACAACTCCTCCTCACTCCCCCCATCGTTAAAAACAACGGTAGGAAGCTTCAGATGGTCATCTTTGAACCCGAGCCAGTACTCGGTATCATCCTCATACTTCTTTATAATCCCCACCGCCTTTTTAACCCTCATATTTCTTCATTTCTCCGCTAAACTTAAATCCTTTTCATGCCATTCTCTATTTATGCTGGAAATTTTCAGGAAATATTCAATAGAGGATTTTTCTTCATTCAACAATCTCCTTAAGAAGTTCGAAGAGTATGACTACACCTCAACAGGAGAGCTTGAGGGAAATGATTTCATCTACCTTCCGAACAAATTTTCCATAATAGACTTCAGACAGAAGACCGTGGCCTCTGCTCAGAAGTCCATAAAAACAACCACTCATGACCTCGATTTCATAACCGAGTTCCTCACACCGGAAACATCCTACGACCTCTCCAGGGAGGAGATGGATGAACTGGGATTCTGTGTGGAATACGACCTGAGAAAATGGATTATGGGAAGAGAACCAACAGAGCACCTCCGCGAATGGTTGAAAAAGAACGGTTTTGACCTCAATGAGAGGAAAGAGGTAAAATGGGAGGTTCTGATGGCAGAACTGAAGGATATGATTCCCAAATCCGCCATTCTGGCAGCAGATATAGGAGCGGAAATATACCAGTATGACCTCAACAAGAAACAGACCAGAGGAGAAGTAATAGATGGTAGAATCGCTTACAATGTCATAAGGGTTCTGAACAGAGATGGAGAGATAATTCCCGGGAAGCCCCAGGAGCTTCATGAAGGAATCTGGATGGGAATCGCATATTCCGGTGACCTTGTGAAAGAGTTTGAAAAATCAATGGATAAGGAGATAAAGGAGGCCAGAAAGAAAAGGAGAAGTATATGTGATATATTTCGTGAAAGAGAGGACGAATATAAAAGACTCCACACACTCCAGGATACCGTTATGGGCGCTGTTGAGTATACAAAAGAGGAAGTTTAATCCAGCAGCTCTCTTGCATTTCTTCCATTCTTCCAGAAACTCTCAAAATATGTTTCAACCATTTTAACAAAAACAGGGTTCATGCTCATGAGCAATTCATAATTGAACAGCCTATCGGATCCAGGTTCACCATATGTATCCTTCCTCCTGACTCCGGGTCTTGGATTCTTGAAAGTAAGATTGGCCTTTTCCCCATCCTTTATGTTACCCTTGATTATCTCCTCATCCCAACTTCTAATCTCAAAACCAAGGTTAAGAAGCTTTCTGACCCTCTCCTCGGTATTTTTATTAACGTGGCAGAGTATTTTGAATTTCACACCTTCCTTTGATTTCTCCTCCAGAATATCCATGACCTCATCAATCCAGCTCAGATCACCAACAAACAATTTTATCTCCTCCCTGGCTTCTTTCAGATTTCTCTTCAACTCCCTCATGCAGTTGTCCCTACCCCTGAATATCCAGAAACTCTCCCTTTCAACCTCCACTTCGGAGGATGGTGGCTCGGAAACCACACTTCTAATGGTTTCGTATATATTTTCAGCCTCCTTGACCTCTTCCTCCACCCTCCTTCTCTTCTCCTCTATGAGGTTTCTCAACGAATCCGGGCCCAGTGCTCTATACCTCTTTGGCCTGGTCTCCATCGTTGCAACAAGACCGCGCTTCTCAAGCGACACAAGACTTTCATATATCCTGGTCAATGGGATACCACTTAAATTACTCACATGTTTGGCCGTGACTATGCCGCTATCCAGCAGAACCTTGTACGCCTTTGCCTCGTACTCCGAAAGACCCAGTTTCTGAAGAAGTGGAACGATATCCACAACACCACCAATATATATTACAAAATGAAAGAAATAAAAAGCATGCAGGGTGGTTCTGTGTTTGAGATAAAACATAAGGATATCGGCGGAAGGGTCGGAATTCTGAAGATAAACCACAAGAAAGTCGAAACACCGGCCCTGATGCCTGTGGTGAATCCACATAAGATGACCATAGAGCCGAAGAAGTTCAGAAGATTCGGAACCAACATCCTTATCACCAACGCATATATTCTTTACAAGGATTTCCGTAATAAGGTCAAGGATATACACAAATTCCTCAATTTCGACGGAGTGGTCGTCACAGATTCCGGGGCGTTCCAGTTGATGAGGTATGGGAAGATAGATGTCACGAATAAGGAGATAGTCGAGTTCCAGAAAGAGATCGGGTCCGATATCGGGACGTTCCTTGATATTCCCACAACACCGGATAAGACTCATAATGAAGCTTTGAGGGACCTTGAGAGAACCATGAGAAGGGCCAGAGAGGCGTTAAAGATAACCCCGAATCTGAACGGCCCAATTCAGGGTGGAAGATTCCTCGACCTCAGGAAGATTGCATCCATTCAGATGTCCAAACTTCCTTTTCTCATATATCCGGTTGGTGGAATCGTTCCGCTGATGGAAGAGTACAGGTTTCATGAACTCTTTGAGATAATCCTGACATGCAGGGAGAATGTTCCGCTGAATAAACCTCTACATGCCTTTGGCGCAGGTCATCCCATGCTCTTCTCCTTCCTGGCTGCGATAGGTGTCGACCTTTTCGATTCAGCCATGTACTCACTCGCTGCCCAGGAGAACAGATACCTCACATCTCACGGAACATATTCCCTTGAAGAGCTGAGAGAGTTCCCATGTTCCTGTAAAGTTTGTACAATACACACACCCGAGTCGCTCCTCTCCCTGAACGAGGAGAAGAGAATAAAACTCCTGGCAGAGCATAACCTGCATATTTCCTTTGAAGAGCTGAGAAGGGTCAGGAATGCCATATATAATGGAGAGCTCTGGGAACTGATCCAGATAAGGGCCAGATCCCATCCCAAACTCCTGGAGGCCCTTAAAGCGTTCAAAAAACCGTTCCTTGAGAGGCTCGATCCTGTCACGAAGAGAAAGGCGCTCTTCTACTCGGGTAAAGAATCACTCTTCAGAACAGAACTCGAATCATTCCGCATTCGCCTCTATCGAAATTACGTTCCGGAGAAAACCACAAGGCTCGTGATTCTTCCATATTCAGAGAGACCATTCTCAAAATTCTACAATGTATGGAATACAGAAAGTACACACTTCGCCGTTGCCACACCCTTCGCCACCGTTCCGCTGGAGCTGGAGAACATATACCCTGTATCTCAGCATATCTTCACCGATGATTCGATCCTTCAGGAGGAAACACTCCAACGTATCAGGGAGTTTATCCACCACTTCAAGGGAAGGTACTCCAGAATAAGGGTCTTCAAAAAGGTCGAAGCAGCGCTTGAGTTCTGTCACTCCCTGAAGGAGATGGAGAGGGATATTTTATCCGATATAAAAGGAATAGTCAACTTCCAGTTCGGGTATCCGGCAGGTCTTGCACTGGAAAATGTTGAGGTGAGAAGGAGCAAGAGGACAGGCAAGATTAAAGAGGTCTACAGTGATTCGAAGCTGTTCGGAACCTTCAGGAAGGACGGATTCCTCATTCCAACCATGTGGGGGGCAGGGGAGATGAAAAAACTCCTGAGGTCCCCGAAGAGGAGGGTAATACTCATGGATGAAGCGGTTCCATTTGTTGAAATGGGCAAATCGGTCTTTGCAAAGTTCGTCAGAAACTGTGACAGTGAGATAAGACCCGGTGAGGAGGTGCTGATTGTGGATAGGAAAGACAGGTTAGTGGCAGTTGGTAAAGCGATACTTTCCTCGCGTGAGATGATGGAAATGGAGAGCGGTGTTGCCGTGGAAGTCAGGCACTCTCTAAAATAGTTATGGATTCTGGAATCACTTCAACCTCACCCCTATATCTCTGAACCACACCTTCCACCACCAGTACCATTCCTTTCCTGATATCATTTGATTCCAGACCCATTCTCTTCATCTCCCTTTCAAAAATCACCACATTCACATCTCCGGTCCTATCCTCAATTTTAAGAAACAGGTTACCTTTGCTCGATATGACATCCAGAACCCTTCCGGTTACTGAAACATAAACACCCTCCAGTTCCTCCAAATCCTTTATATCAGCCTTTTTCGGCTCCACCAGAGTAGAGCCGTATGCAAGAAAGATTATACCGATGACCGACAGAATCAAAGATAACCACAGAACCTCTCTTTCTCTCAAATATTCCACCTGTGAAGTTCGGTGTAAACAGGGCCGTTCGGCATCAACTCACTTTTATATAGAACCACCTTCTCAACAAACATTTCACCAATATTCACATCACCAATTTTCTTTACACTGTTCACGACCCTCTCATCCCTTCTCTTCACCCTCCCAATCGTTACATGTGGCTCAATCCTCTTTTCCCTGCAGAATCCAATCCCTGACAACACAGAGTTAATTTCCTTTATCAAATTTACAAGTTTCTCTTTATTCTCCTTCACACCAATCCAGATCACTCTTATCCTCTTCAAATCAGGAAAACAACCCAAATTTTCAAGGGTTATTCTGAACCTTTTAAATCTTTCAAGTGCCACGTGAACGTTGGAGATTACATTCTCCACGGAATTTTCATCAATTTCACCGAGAAATTTCACTGTCACGTGAAGGTTCTCAGGCTCAACAAACTTCACGTTACCTTTGAGAAGATGCTGAATTTCAACGATTCTTTCCCTTAAATCGACCGGAATAGGAATTCCTATGAAAGTCCTCATAAGAAGCCCCATGAACAGATTCTGTTCTTTGGTATAAGGTAACCCTTTGACCCTCTTTCGTTCTGAACAAGGAGTTTATACTTCTCCACACCCCTGTCAACACAGAGTTCGATAAGTATTCTTCTTTTCACGTCCAAAAAACCACCCCCTATAGACATCACAAAGCCAGAATTTAAACCTTTCCATCCATATGAAGTATGTGTGAATGTCTATGAGATATCAAAATCTGTAAAATCTTTAAAAATTTATGAATTACATAATTGGTATTGAACACTGTTCAAGGTGAATCCAGCCCATGGAAAAAAACAACGAGAAATATGATTTTCAGAAAATTAAAGCTTTAATATCCGTTCTTAGACAATATCCGGACGGCATATGGCTCAGAAGGCTCTCAAGAGAGAGTAAAATTCCCCTTTCGACCACACACTACTATATTGAGAACGTATTATCCTCACTTATCGACAACATAGGTGCAAGGGATAGTGAGGGAAACTTCTTCGGAATAAGGTTGATCAAGCTGAAGCCAGGTATAAAGCACCAGCTGGACTCCGGAACCTCACTTCAGAAGATAATAAAGACCCATAACATAATAAAAAACTCAGGATAACCCTCACTTTCTATATAATGTTCACAAAAATTGTTTATTTTCTACCACAAAACCCTCACATTCGCCCCTCCCCCCACATATTTTGTTGAAGATACACTTGATCAAACCACCAAAACTCTCACATTTTATTCTATTTCACATGATTTTGGATCTTTCAAACGTTACCGAACATCACTCATCTCTCACATTTCATATATTCCACACAAAATAATCATTGGAAACGCCATTTCAGACCACTACCAACAGTAGAAATCTCACATTTTCTCATAAATTCACAAATATCACTCAAAATCATAAATTGACCACTGTTCTTCATCGTCTTTTCTTCCAATTCAGGATCCATTTTAAACCAATTGATATCAAATCTCTACAAGAAAACCGCAAAAATACTGTAATGTGAAGAAAATTACAC
>QMZU01000038.1 GCA_003663345.1 Candidatus Aenigmatarchaeota archaeon
ATATATGGCAGAACATTGGGGTTCCGGAGGTCCGTAAGGCTCACCACGCTCAAGTTCCTCCGTTCCGTGACCAAGAAGTACTTTCCGGACTTCTGGAGCAACAGGTGATATGATGCTTTACGGAAGGCGTGGAAAATTTGATGCTTACATGGAAAGAATAGGAAAAATATTATCCAGAATTGGATTGACACCGAATCAATGGACAATTCTCTCCCTTGTGGTGGCTCTTGCAGGTTTCTATTCGATAATAAATCAAGAGTTCATCACAGCAGGTTTTCTCTTCTCTCTATCTTTTCTTCTCGATCTAATAGACGGAGCTGTGGCAAGGGCCGCAGGAAAGGCGACGAAGATCGGTGCATATCTCGATACGATTGTTGACAGGTATGTAGAATTCCTTCTTCTCTTCGGTCTGGTCTTTCTCGAACTTCCACCGTTCATATTCAGCACAAAGGCATGGATATTACTCCTTCTATTCGGTTCACTCATGACCACATACTCAAAGGCTGCGGCATCCGAAAAAGGTCTTATCTCAGGAGAGTTGAAGGGCGGTTTAATAGAGAGAGCGGAGAGGAGTCTTTTGCTGATAGCATCACTCTTCCTTGCATCTCTGAATACCCTTTACCTCACATACATGATTGCCCTTCTGGCGGGGCTGGTAAATATTTCTGCAATTCAGAGGTTCTTTAAAGCCTTGGGAGGAGGTGGCTGTGTATAAACAGATTATAGTTTTGAGAACAGACCTGAAGATGAGCAGGGGGAAGATGATAGCACAGGCATGCCATGCATCACTGGGTGCTTACAAAAAATCCGACCAAAAGGTGAGGGATTCCTGGGAAAGGGAAGGTGCAAAGAAGGTGGTGCTCAAGGCAAACAAGGAGGAATTATTTGAGATGATGGAGAAGGCGAAGAGGTTGAAACTACCAACATACCTTGTCAAGGATGCGGGTCTCACCGAACTTCCACCTTCCACACCAACAGCCCTTGGTATCGGTCCGGCTGATGAAGAGGAGATTGATAAGATAACGGGATTCCTTCCACTTCTGAGGTGACCCGGGTGTGGGACGAGTTCTGTGGTATAAAAATTTACTGGACAGAATCTCCAGGAATCGGTGGTGTGATTAAAAAGGAAATAGAGGATTTTATCGTTGAGGAGATCCCTGTCAGATTCAGGTCAGGTAAAGGTTATGTTATATGTCTCATGGAGAAGAGAAATCTCGAGACCTTCCATGCACTGAGGATTATATCCAAGGTTTTGGGGATAAATAAAGAAAGAATTGGGTTTGCAGGGTTGAAGGATAAAAGGGCAATGACCAAACAGTACATCTCTATAAAGGGTGTGAGTATCGAAAAACTCTCCTCACTCCAGATTGAGAATATAAGACTCTCCGATTTCAGGGAATCATCAGAACCGATCTCTCTCGGTATGCTCAGAGGGAATCGATTCACCATCAGGATAAGGGATACGGGACTTGAATGGGGTGTGATAGAATCGAGATTAAAGGAACTTCAGAATGAAGTCAAAGAAAGGATGGTCCCCAACTTCTTCGGTCTGCAGAGATTTGGCGAAACAAGACCGGTATCCTATCTGGTTGGAAGAGAGATAATCAGGAAGGATTTTGAGAGAGCTGTGTGGTTATATCTGACAGAAACATTCGAAACAGAACCACCCGAAACCATCAGAGCCAGAGAGAACCTTTCCAGAACTCATGACCTTGAAGAGGCAAAGGAATCCTTCCAGAACCTCTATTACGAATCCCGGATAATCAATTCTCTTCTCAAAGGGAGAAGTTACACTCAAGTTCTGAAATTGATGCTTGAACTCACGAGATTATTCGTCCATGCCTATCAGAGCTATATATTCAATCTGACCCTTTCCGAATTTCTCAAAGGAAAGGATATTGTTGGTAACTTCCCCGCAAAGGTGGTGGGTTATAGAGTTGTACCAGAGGAGGGGGAGTTTGATGAGATATGCGGAGAGATTCTCGAAAAAGAGGGGGTGAAACCAGAGGACTTCAAAATAAAGGAGCTCGACCTGGATGCGCCCGGCTCGGTGAGGCCCGGAATGATGAAGGCGGATTTCGATTTCGAGAGGGATGAAGATGTGACACTGAGGTTCGAACTGAAGCCAGGAAGTTATGCCACAGTGCTCCTCAGGGAAATAACTAAGAATCAGAAATCCTCTTGGGCACCGCTATCTCAACCTTAACCTTTCTGCCGTTACTTGTGCATTCACATATACATTTGGAAACCAGCTGTGTGTTATTTGTTATATTTCTCGTTCCCATCTCTGACTCCTTGCACATACAATCCCTTCCGAGTTTCGTTATGTTCTCTCCAAGTTCTGTGCAGTAATCCTTCTTCTCCTGAGTACATCCGGAGATGGAGATGAGAAGCAGGATAATTCCAATCACAATGAACCTCTTCATCATTCTCTCACATTGGAGTTCAAAATTTAAAAAGGTTCACCAGTTATCAAAGTTGTATCCAAATATCTCTGAGAAATACTCCTCTATAAGCTCTTACCTCTCTCCAAAACCTCATAAATAACAGAATCTATCCCCTCTTATATCTACAAGATAAACCCCGTTGTTATATTTGGAGATGTTTCACTGTACTCACCAAAAACAAGGATGTGGTCTTCCAGAGAATTCAACATTTTTCTTACTTTACTCATTTCTCTGTTGCTCAGACCCTCTGTTACTTTTTCGAAAACAATCTCACAGAGTTTGCCAAACCATGCCTTCTCCTGCTCCTCATCAGCAAGGTTCTTTCTTCCAAAAAAGAATAAAAAATTTTTATCGATAGCTACGAGTAGCCGGTAAAAACAAAAAGAAAAAGGGGAAAGAGCCTTTAGCTCTTTCTGATTTACACCGTTGCTGTCATCTGGCCAGATGTCCAGCCCTGTGCATCGTAGTTCTGCACCAGTGCGCAAGCAGCCCTGGTGTCATCAGCAGACCAACCGGCAACGATGAGTGCTGTCTGTCCGGTGGCGAACGCATCGTTCACCAGCTGTACAACACCACCGTCCTCAGCGGTCCACTCATCACAGGCTTTGACATCCTCCTTCTCTGCAGCGAGGTCTGCTACCAGCATGTTGGCGCAAGGACCACCAACCAGTATGAGGTTCCCTGCTGTTGCCGGGTCAGACACCTCGCTTGCCAGCTTGGCAACGGACTGCGTTATGTATCCTGTCTTGGTTGTGGTTGTTGTTGTGGTTGCTCCACTAACAGGACCGACTGTTATGGTTCCCTTCAACTGTGTTGAAGGTACATCCATCACAACCTTGTCGGAGCCTGCATTGGACTCTGGGTCTCTGAATATCACACCATAGTTCGTCAGAACATCCTCGTCTCTTGCTCCCACTCCTGTGCCGTACACCTTGAGATCTCCTGCCTCTGCTTCATTTGCTGTTGCTCCAAGACCGGCAAATGCATTGGAGCTTATCAGAGGCACAACCTCGTAGTTGCCCGCAGTTGGTGTTGTCTGTGTTTCATTTATGAAGATGCTCTTTGTCGAGTTGTCCCAGTACAGGTCGAGTGTTGTCTCCTGATATGTTATGTCTGCAAAGTTGTCGGCACCGGTTGTCACCTCAGCATACTGAATGCGATTATCGCTGTCTTCGTAGAAGACGTACACCGCATTGTTTGCTGTGTTGTTCCTGTACAAGTAAATCGTATCCGTGTATGTTCCACCAGCAAGCTGAAGCGGGTCATTTGTTGATGTTGAACTTATCTTGATGACATCCGCTGATGTTGAACCTCCTGCGTTGGAGAGGTCCACACCGTCCTTGTACTCGATGGTGTACCTGGCTGTGGAGTGGGTTATCAACCCATCGAAGCTTATCTTTGCGTAGTTGTTCGGGAATACCAGAGCCTCTCCTGGCTGTGGTGGGTTATCATCCGGGTCGTTCAGAGTCTTTGCAAACTTGACCCTTATGTAGTGCTTTGCGCTTCCTGTTGTCAGACCGTCAAGGTCCCACTTCCATGTTGGGTTGTCCTGATCCTCTCCGATGAACGGATCCTCGTCCTGATATGTCTTTGTTATCTCATCACCCACCTGTATCGTGGCAGCGCTCTCTTCGAGTGTATCCCTGGAGAGAACGTCCACAACCTTTACCTTCAGACCGTTCACTGTTGCTGTAGCACCGGACGAGATTATCTTCGTCACACCATCCACGTCCACAACAGCGCTGCTGGAACCCACATTCGTCAGTGTAACGGTCTTTCCGTTAACCGTTATCGAGTCACCGACATTCATGAAGTGTTCCTCAGCGAGCGTGGCTGTGAACTGGTGTGTTCCAACATTTGTTATTTTCAGGTTGTGTCCGAGTATTGAGATCTCCAGAGGATATGTTGTGCTTACCAGAGATGTGTTGAAGTTCTCGTCGAACTGCCACTGATAATAGATATCACCGTTTCCAATGTGCAGGGCTGGAGTGTCTCCATAGTCCTTGCTTGCTGTGGAGCTTGTCACTATTCTGGTATTCTGGGAGTTCTGGATTCCTATTATCTCCTGGAAGTCATATTCATCTGAAGAGTCGGCTGACGTGAACGACACTGAAGAGTCCTGAAGTACACCAGGTACATCGTAGCTCTTAATCTGTGTCTTCAGATAGCTTCCGGATGAGATGTTTGTGTTGAATGGCACGTCGTCTGTTTCAACTCCTGTTGCTGTTGTTGTTCCTGAAACTGTTACAGCTTCACCACCAAGCCTTGCAGCGATGTCTATAGCACCGACTATATCGGCAGCTGCAGCGTCATCACCGACAACTATGGTGAAGTTCACCGTTCCATCCTCAACGAATGGTGCCGGAAAGTCGGACAGATCTGCTGCAAGTGCAGGCACAACTATAGATGCACCTGCCATCAAGGCTCCGAGTGTTGTGCTTGCTATTTTCCTAAGCTGCATCTTTCTACCTCCGTAAAGGTTTTTTCGTTACCACCCCGAGAGAGGTGGTAACAGGCTCGAGATGAGCCGGGTTTACAGTTTTGTGAGCATTGCTCCAAAACCGTAAACTTCATTCTTACGTTTTCTTAAATAGATTTGAGGGGTATATAAAGGTGTCTGTGAACAGTTTCAACCCTTTTTTACGGTAAAATTAAAATACGTTATTTTTAGATTTTAAGGATTTAGAAAATTTATAAAAGTTCAAAAAAGCATATGGAACTTTTATTTTAGAAAATAAAGCATTTGAGACGTTTTCATTTCAGGGACCTTCAGAGGTGCAAATTTCAAGGTCTGGAGACTCTTTACATATAAGATCTTTTAATTCGTCCCTGTTTTTGAAACCCTCATAAAGGTTATCCTCAATAACAACGCTTGGGTACTCACTTATACCGTAGTAATCCTTTAGCACCTTTATGAAGGGGTCATCAAAATCCGAATCAAGGGCAAATACCAGTAACTTCTCATTCAATTTCTTCTTGAAGTACGTGAGGAGAAATGACTCCTCATCGCACATGGAACAGTTCCTGGAGAAGAAGTAGAGAACACTGACCGAGCCCTGAGACTTGCAGGCGGAATCCATCTTCTTCGATAGCAACCAGTATCTGATGAGAAGACGATAGTAGTCTCTCTTCAACTCATCAAGGCTCTTCATATCCTTGAATTCCTCATCATTTTCGTAGTTCTGTATTCTGTTCCCTAATTCATAACTCTGCTGATTTATCTGGATTATCCTGTTCTGAAGAAGGGGGCAGGTGGCGTTCTCGCCTATGAAGTTCAGGAACAGAAACTCCAGCTGGAAGGCCTCAAGGTCATTATTCAAATCATCAATCTGGCCTTTCATGTAGCTTATCTTCTCCTTGTTTATTGACCATCCAAAGAACACACCACTCAGGAATATCAAAGTCGAAATTATCAGAGCCATTATAATTGTACCGGTATCCAGCCTTTTCATCTTACCACTTCTTTTCAGCCCTCAAAATTTCATATATCAACGATACTGACCAGAAGAACATTAGAAGGATCGGGAAGAGAAATAGGTATGAAACATATCCGAGCTTTTTGACACTGACCTTTTCGTCCACACTTCTGTAGCTCTGATAAAGTATATAACCACCCAGAAGGGTTATTGAGATGAATAACATGAAATCGAAGTTCAGTAAAAATATGTCTATCTTTGGTGTTAGGCTGAACTCCTTCACAAACGTCATGAAATCAAAGTTTATCAGGAAAAGATAATTTAAAGTATCGTACAGTGATTTACCAAGATTATATATTATCACACCGAAGAGTATCATTATTAAGAACACCGCCACCATATTCACGGGCAAGTAGAACACACCAAGATTTCCGTATTTTCTGTTGAACAACATATGTCTGTACTTGATAGTATTTTCGATAACACCCCTGTACCACCTCACCCTCTGTTTGTACAACGGTTTCAGTTTCTCAGGACATATTGTAAAAACTTCCGCTGTTGTCGAGTTCTCTATGCGGTAACCGGCATTATGCATTTTCAGCGCTATCTCCATATCCTCCGTAAGGTTGTTCTCATCAAACCCTCCAATTTCTTCCAGAACAGATTTTCTGTATATACTGAAAGGACCCGGAGCAACAGGAACAGCATCCATGAACGCCAGAACTCTTCTCAGAAATATGTTCAGAAGGTACTCCGAATACTGTATCTTGCTGAGGAGATTCCTCGGGTTTTTAACTTTAAGGGCCGGTGTAACACAGCCCACATTCTTATCCTCAAAGAAACCCACCATTTTCTTTAAAGAATCCGGTTCCACGAATGAGTCTGCATCCAGACATGCTATCAGCTCACCTCTGGCAATTTTTATACCCATATTGAGCGAATGTGCTTTCCCACGGTTCTCACCTTTCTCTATAACCTTGACCTCTGGTTCGAATCTTCTCGCCACCTCGAGCGTCCTGTCGGTACTTCCATCATCCACCACTATTATCTCCAGTTTATCCTTCGGGTAATCAAGGTTCAGAAGGGATTCGACGGTCCCGGCAAGGACATCCTCCTCGTTGTAAGCCGGAACTATAACCGAAACACTCGGAAGTTTCCTTGGTAACTTCGGCTCGAACCTATAGATGTCTCTATTTTTCAGAAAGGTGAGTAGCCAAACCATGGAAACGAATACCATTGCAT
>QMZU01000039.1 GCA_003663345.1 Candidatus Aenigmatarchaeota archaeon
GGATGTACTCAGGTTCTATCTCCTCTCCAAACCGACCGGTGATGACTTTTATTTCTCCTGGACCGAGGTTGAGGAGATCTACAGGTTCTTCGAGATTCTGAGAAACTCATTCAACTTTTACATGAGATACGTGCGTGAAGTGAAAAATAAACCCAAACTCGAGGTGGAGGACAGATGGATACTCTCAAGGTTGAACTCCACACTCAAAGAGGCTGAGGAGGGTTACAGCACTTTTAACGCCTACCTCTCTGCCACCAAGATAAGAGAATTCGTTGTAGAGGACCTCTCCCGATGGTACATAAAACTGATCAGGGAGAGAACATGGCCGAGCTATGAGGGTAAAGATAAAGAAGCGGCTTTTTACACCCTATCCGAGATAATGAAAAAACTTTCAATGATGATAGCACCGATTACCCCCTTCATCGCTGAGGAGATTTACCAAAGGGTTGGAGAAAAGGAGAGTGTTTTCCTTGAGGACTGGCCGGAGACGGGAAAAGTTGAGAAAAAACTTGAAAGAGAGATGGAGATGGTTAAGAGGGTTGTTGAGGCAGGGAATGCGCTCAGACAGGAGAAAGGTATAGGGCTGAGATACCCTGTGAAGAGGATTCTGGTCTCCGGGAATGATGAGGTTGTGAAAGCTGTGAAGAAACTTGAGGGTGTTGTCAAGAGGATATTCAATGTCAAGGAAGTTGAGGTTGGAGAGGTTGAGAGTCAGTATGAGGTGAAACCGAACTACAGGGTGGTCGGTCCTAAACTCGGTGGAAAGGTAAAGGAACTTGAGAAACTCCTTCAGGAATCGGACCATACCGAGATTGTGAAGAGATTGCGTGAGAAGAAAGAGGTGAAGATTGGTGATTTCAAACTCACAAAGGAGGACCTGGATATAAGGGAGGTGACACCTGAACACATCTCCGGAAGGAGTTTCAAGGGAGGTGTGGTTTACATAGACACCGAGGTCACGCCTGAAATATTCGAGGAGAGTCTTGTGAGGGAAGTGGTCAGGGAGGTTCAGAAATTGAGGAAGGCCAAGGGACTTCAGGTGGAGCAAAAGATAAAACTGAAACTCGATACTGATGGAGATACGGAAAGGATAATCAAAAAGTGGGAGGAATTCCTGAAGAGGGAGGTCGGAGCTATGAAAGTTGAATTTGGATTAATGAAACCGTCTGCAAGAGCCGAGTTTTCAGGAAAGAATGTTGGTATTGACATAAGGGTGGTATGATGGAAAGACTTCTGAAACTGGCTGAAAAGATAAAGGATAAGGAGCTGAGGGAGAAGACCGTGGAACTCCTGAAGAACCCGAAGGTATCGAACCCTTCTATGGATTACAAAGCATCGGACATAACCAAGACCCCTTCCTGGATAGGCGCGCATCACTCATATAAAGGCGGGTTGCTGGACCACATAGTATCGGTCACCGAACTCTCGATAATGATAGCCGAACACTTCACCAAAAGATACGGAAAGAAGATAAACATGGACCATCTGATAGCAGCTGCGCTCCTACATGACATATCAAAAGTCTTCCAGCTGAAAGAAGTGAAGGGCACATTCACATTCAGTGATTTCCTTCTCGACCACGCACTCTGGACCTGCTGTGAGCTTTATGCAAGAGGATTCCCTGAAGAAGTAATTGACATAGTGATAAGCCACGGCGGTGAGAACATCACATCATCACCACGAAGCATCGAAGCATACATACTCAGAAAAGCTGATGAGATGGACGCGACCGTGGAGAGTTTCGGTCAGGCAAAACAGCAGATACTTCTTCTCGGGGAGGATTTCTTTGAAGGTTGAAGATTTCATAGGTGATGAGAAGCTCTTCTCCATAATATATCACAGGGATAGTGATGGTCTTACCTCAGCGGTGTTGATGAAAAAGTACCTCGAAAGTCTGGGAAGAAGGGTATTTCTCGTGAAGCCGAATGACGCGCCAGGAATAGGAGTGACTGACAGATTGTTGAGGAGTGTGGAGGGTCTGCTGGTGATTGTGGATATAGGGGTTGATCAAACGGATGTGCCGGAGAGGTTTGATGGTAAAATTCTCGTGATAGACCACCACATACCCTCTAGGAATCTGAACTCGGAAAGAATCCTGCACATAAACCCGAGGCTGGAAGGCGATGATGTGTACAGACCTGCTTCATATCTGATTTGGAAGATGTTCCGGGAGAGGGTGGATTCTGAGTGGGTTGCTGGTGTGGGTGTATACGGGGACTACGGTGTCGGGAACTGTAAAGATTTGATGGATGAGATAGCGAAGAAGTATCCTGACATCCTTGTTGAAAAGAGGTATGACCAAGTGGCGATGAGGGAAAGCCTTCTTGCCGTTCTTTCCGATATGATAGAGGCATCTCGCGCCATAGGCGGACTTAGAGGGCTGAATCGCGCCTTCGAGGAGTTCTACAGGGCAAATTCCCCTTCCGAGCTTCTCAGGAGCAGACTTGTTTTATATCTTGATAAATACAGAGGTGAACTTGAAAGACTTGAACAGGACTTCAGGGAGAATTCAGAATATTTCCCGAACGCTAACGCATATGTTTATATGATTGAGAGCAGGTACAACCTATCTTCATCCTTCTCAACCATGATATCTGAGAAGATTCCTGATTCGGTTGTGTTGATTCTTAAAAAGAACAGGGTTCTCCAGGTGAACGCCAGATGCCAGAGCGGGAGGGTGAACGTCGCGGAACTTATGAGGGAGTTGACCGAGGGCATTGGCAGTGGTGGCGGTCATGAGAGAGCAGCAGGAGCACATGTACCCAGAAGGCACGTGGAAGAATTTTTGAACAGGCTCAGGGAGAAGCTCGAAACCTTCCAAGGATGATGCAGTGGTCCTTCTCATATGGTTCGAGTTCAATGAGTTGTATCACCTCAAACCTCTCTGAAAGCTCATCTTTGCTCTCTCTGTATATCTTCTTCGGGTCCTCTGTCACATCAACACTCCTCGCCTTTATCGCTATGAGAAATTCGCCACCCGGTTTCAGGAACATCTCGGCATTCTTTATCAATATCCTTGTCTGGTCAGGTTGAGCAAGGTCCTCGTAAACCACATCCACCTCACCGACCCAATCATACTCCTTTGGTTTCCTCGCATCTGCAAGTATCGGTATTATGTTCGGTCTCTTCTCACAGAGGTCGAGCAATTCTCTCATCATCCTCTCAGAAAACTCTACAGCATATATCACGCCTTCCTTTCCAACTATGTCAGAGAGGTGGGAGACGGTTGTTCCTGTGGAGGCACCGAGGTAAAGGATGGTTGTGCCTTTTTTGAATGGAAATATCTTCAGACCTTTGAGTATGGCAGCGGCCAGTTTGGACCTGTAAGGTACCCATTCCCTGTATTCCTTACCACCTTCCCTGAGCAGATCCTCGCCGTAAACCTTTTGACCTGGTCTGAGGTTCTCCGTGAAGATTCTCTTACCCTTCCTGAAAACTCCTGGAAATATCTCCTCCATCTACTCACCCAGAACCTCCTTTATCTTCTTCTCCATATCCTCTCTATACTCCTTGCCTCTGAACTCGCCCGTGTAAAAATCGGTCTTCGTGGCTATCGCTATCTTCGATGCGATGATTCGTGCAATCTTCCCCCTCCTGTCCTTGGGTGAATTTATAACAGAAGGATGGTGGTAGAGTATCCCGTGCTTCGGCGGGCGACCCTTACCCTTCATGTGCCTGAAGAGCGCTTTCTCCGCACCGAGCAGCTGTATGGTTGAAGATGGCATCTTTGCAAGTTTCTCAAGGGACCCGGCCAGAGCAAGGAGGCGCGCTGCCAGATGCGGCCCGATCAGATAGGATGTGTTTGGAGCAACCTCATTCATAACCTCCTCCACGTAATCGCTCAACCTCTTCCGGAGAAGATATATTCCGTACGTCACAGTAGCATGCTCCTTCACAGCTTCAATATCCGGTTCATCCAGGTCAATTCCCATTGAACCCTTGAAGTCTTCAAAGTTCTCCCTGTGCCCTTTCTCGGAAACCAGTTTCGAGTACTTCTCATGGTCCTTGACCTTCTTCCCGAGTTCCGGGTAATGTAAACCATACCACTCCCTCAACCTCTCGATGAAACGGTTGCTTATATCGTTCAACTCATCCAGAGCCGATATCGCCTGTATCGCAACCTTGTCCTTCTTCACACTCCTCCTTATCTTCTCTCTGGTTCTGAGGATCTGAACCTTCGAGAGGAAACGTGTGAATTCTTCATGATTCTTTGCAAAGCCAACCTTCACAGCAATATCCCGGAGGTTTCTTCTCAGCTCAGCTCCCACCTTCAAATCCTTCTTGAACTCGATATGAAAGTTCTCATCCTTGAAAGGTATATCGGTAACGATATTCTCAACCCTGAGATTCATGAGTTCTGTCAACACATCCTCCAGTTCCTTTATCCTCCTACCCTCCTTAACATCCTTCAATCTCCTCAACACCTCTTCCGGGTCCTTCGGAAATAGTGAATATGCAACTATTCTCTTCTCCCTGTTCAGAGCGAAAATTCCTATCTCATTTGCGGTGACGAATAACATACTTTAGATTCAGAGGCAAAGGTATAAAAACTTCTCTATGCAATTTTACGTCCATGGGCAGTATCAGGACAAGACAGATAAAGATAATCGCAAAAGGTCTGATAAGAAGGTATCCTGAACTCTTCTCAAATGATTTTGAAAAGAACAAGGAAGCGCTCGCAGAGTTCGACCTGAAGAGCAAGTGGATGAGGAATAAGGTGGCTGGTTATATAACCAATTTAAAGGCGAAGGAGAATAACTAATTTTATGAAAAAAGGTATTGCTCAGATAATTGTTGTATTGATTTTAACTATGATAAGTGCTTCTTTGGCAATAAGTTTTCTGTTTTTCAGTCAGAATGTAACCGAGGATGTTAAAAATGCAACAAAGGAAGAAATTGAACATGGAATGACAATTTCCGACGCATCTTTTTACATAGACAATTTTAATAAGGCAACCGGAAATTTTGAGATAAAGAACACCGGGAGAGTTCCGCTGAAGGTGTCATTATTCAAATTCTACATGAATTCAACATTGATAAGCCCTTCAATAGGTGGTTGTTCAGGAGAAATTCAGCCAGGAGATAAATGTTTTGTCAGTCTCGGTGCGTTGTATGACCCGTCAAAAGACTATATCATAAAGGTCACTGGCGAATATGACACAGTTGATGAAGTGAGAACCTGGTTATTGTAAAGTTTTAAATAATACCGGTACAATATTGGTTGGAAACGGTGATAGGTGTGGTAGGGGCCGTACGAGTGTAAATACAAACCATATGAGTGTGTTGATGTACTTCTCGGTATTTTTGGTGAGATAAGTAACAAGTTAGGGAAAGATTGGGAAAGGCCTGTTATTGAAAGGCAGCTTGATGAAGCCCGAGATATTCTGGAAAGGTACAACAAAGAAAAAGTATGTCCGCAACCATGTGAGTTAAACAAATTCTTGGAAAATTTCTCTTTGGAAAATCTCAGTATAAGAATGTCCCGAAATGTTTTTAGAGAGTTGATTGAATACGTGGACTACTTCAGAAATTTTGCAAATGAGGTTCACAGGAGAAGACTTTATAGCAATTCAATCTGATTTTGCATGTTTCCAGAGAACTCTGAAGAAATTACGATAACTGTCTGCAATGTGTTTACTTTTTATAAGTATAGCATAATACGGTTCATCCCATATGAATATTGCAACCTTATTTCCATATACCGCTGTTGCAGATGGGAATGATAAGAATTCAGGTAAGGTTCTGATCTGCATCAGATTTCTCCTTGCTATTTTCTCAGGGTATTTGGTCAGGACCTTCACCTTGATACCCCGTTTTTCCATTTCTCTGTTGAATTGTGGGTAAAAATAGGGCAGCACCTTCTGAATGTATCCCTCTTCCTCAAAGACAATGTAATTTTTCTTCTCTCTTAAAATGTCCTTCAACACTGTCTTAAGACCTTCTTTTCCTTTATAAACTTCAACAACGGCTTCGTCCCTTGGAATAGATACATATCTTTTCAGTTCTGGTAGTATTTCTTTTATCTCTTCCTCTCTCTCCTTTATGTAATCCAATAGTTTATTCGGATGTGATGCTGAAAAGAATCTTATGTTGTTTCTTACGATATAAGAGACCAGACCCTTCTCTTTCAATTTCTCGATGATATCATAAATATTGGTCCTGTGCAGACCGGTTTCTTTCGCAACCCTAGTAGCAGGTGAGGAGCCAAGTTTTAAAAGAGTTAAATAAACTTCAATTTCTCCTTTTGATAATCCTATCTCTCTTAGTGTTTTCTTCACATCCATGATTATTATTGTATTGTTGTCTTTAAAAAGACTACATATTGATATCAATTCTCGTTCCCATCTGATAAAAGGTGATATGATAAGAAAGTTCAAAGGACCGAAAGAATATCAAGATTTTGTTGTATCTCTACTCAAAAGAAACGGTGTCCCTGGTCATTCAGCGTCCGTGTATGAGCATGTTCATGACACAGGATATCCCGGACTCGTTGTTCCTTACACCTATGTGGACCTTTACATATCAGATGATGAGCTAGAAAGGAAGATAGCAAAGATGTTGGAAGACATTGGGTTCAAAGAAAGGTGAGTGGTGCGGGGAGCCGGATTCTCCTTTATCCTTGGCACGGATGGGTTTATAAGGGAGGGGAAGGCTCCCTTATTTCGAACCGGCGAACTCACTAAGAGACCAGATACCCCATTGGCCCCCTTGTCCTTTACGGCCAAGGGGCAGTTAC
>QMZU01000040.1 GCA_003663345.1 Candidatus Aenigmatarchaeota archaeon
ATTCACGGCATCTCCTCTTCAATGAAGAAAACTTAAAACTTGATTTCTACAAAAAATATGTTGATATTGATCTGGAAGGGTCAAAAAAACTTCTGGAGGAGGCCGAGAGGTTAGGGGTTAACATTGAGGAGAAAGAACTGGACCTTGAAGAGCTTCTTTCAAAGGTCACGGAGGATAGTGTCCCGATTGTTCTTGTGGACTGGAATGCGATAGATGGAGGTAAGGGCTACCAGGGACATTTCCTTCCTCTTGTAGGATACGATGAAATGAATGTTTATGTTCACGACCACGGTCTGAAGGATCCCAGACCGTTCAAGCCCATACCCAGAGGAATATTCGACAGAGCGCGGAAAGCAGAAGGAACCGATGAGGATATCGTTATTGTTCACAGACCCGATTCAGGTTAACAGTAAACATCAGATAAAAGAAAAAAGTAGGTGAGGCTCATAAGGCTCTAAACGAGCCCTTGGAATACCCCCAGATTTCCAAGAATGTAGGAAACTCACCCCACCTAATTCTAAAATTGTTCATCGAAGATATTTAAAATTTTCGCTGGAAGAGGAAATCTTTATATATTAACATATCAATATAATAAGAGTTGGGCGGTGGAGGAGTTTGATTTTCTGTATTATTCTGACCCAACCCCCCAGTCCAACCGAACTCCTCCAGCTGCTCATCATTCCCCTATGACCGTTACCTGAACACTTCTCTTTCTCGGTCCATTATCCATCTCGATCAGGAATATGCTCTGCCACGTTCCGAGTAGAAGCTTCCCATCCTTCACGGGCAGTGTTTTCTCCGAACCCAGAAAGAGCGCCCTTATGTGGGAATAAGCGTTGTCCGGGTGCTGGTAGAGGCCCGTGGACGGTGCGATATCTTCAAACGAATCCCTGAAGTCCTGTTTGAGCATCCTTTCATCCTCGTTCACCGCTATCACACCCGTAGACCCCGGGACGGATACATTGCAGAGACCGCTCTTCACACCGCTTTTCTCCACGATTTCCTCAACCTTCTCGGTTATATTGTAAAACTCACCACTCTCGGTCTCAATCGAAAAGGAATCCTGAAAGACCTTCATAACCTACCCTTTTAAATACCTACCTTTTATATATAAATACAATTCAATCTTGTTGTGTGGGGTGAAAATATGGCCGAGGAAATAAAGATTGAGAATGTTGTTGCTTCTGCTTCATTGAATGTTAAAATAGACCTGAGCAAACTTCTAACACTTCCCGGTACCGAATACGAGCCCGAACAGTTTCCGGGACTTGTCCTGAGGATGAGGGACCCGAAGGCGGCAGCGCTGATATTCTCATCAGGAAAGATAGTCTGCACCGGTGCCAAGAGCCCGGAACTTGCCAGAAAGGCTATTGATAATGTTATAAAGAACATAAGGAGCGTTGGTATCAAGGTCAAGAAGGCCGCAAATGTGACGATTGAGAATATCGTTGCCTCCACGAAACTTGACCAGGAGTTGAAGTTAAACGAAATAGCTTTCGCGCTCCCAAATGCTGAATATGAGCCGGAACAGTTCCCCGGTCTTGTGTACCGTATGGATGATCCGAAGGTAGCATTCCTGCTCTTCGGTTCGGGAAAGGTTGTCTGTACCGGTGGAAAGAGTATTGAGGATATAAAGAGAGCTATAGATAAGGTCGAGAAGAAACTGGCCAAACTTTAACTGGGGTGGTTGGGCTGAGTATAGAAAGGTTAGAGGAATTTCTCAGAAAACACTATCATAAAGACCTCCTCGAAGCAGTCAGAGAGGGGAGGAAGTCCATCGAGATAAGTTACAAGGACTTGGACAGGTTCGAGCCGGCGCTTGCTGACTATCTTGTGGAGAAGCCTCAGCACTTCTTCAACGATATCCAGGAAGCCCTTAAAGAGATAGACCTTGGGGTGGAGGAAAGACCCAAGATAAACATAAGGGTAAAGGACCTGCCGGATGACTTCAAGGTCAGGATAAGGGATATCAGGAGCGAGCACATAGGCAGGTTCATCAAGGTAGAGGGTGTTGTGAGAAGGGGGAGTGAGGTAAATCCGGAAGTGGAAACAGCCTACTTCGAGTGTCCTGATTGCGGCGCGATCATAGAGGTCCCGCAGTTGAGGAAGGAATTCACCTATCCCGGGAAGTGTGAATGCGGGAGGCAGAGAGGGTTCAAACTTGTTGACAGGAAACTCTTCGATGTGAGATGGATAACCATTGAAGACCCCTTCGAGGTTTCAATAGGCGAGAAGCCGGGTGAGATAACTGTTTATCTGAAGGAAGACCTGACCACACCAAAGATGCAGAGGAAGACCGATCCAGGAGCAAGGCTTGAAATTGTCGGTATCCTGAGGGAGATGCCGAAGTATTCTCACGGGACGAAGACGCGCCAGATGGAGAAGCTTCTTGAGGCGAATCACGTGAAACCTCTGGAGGTGGAGTATGAGGATATTGAATTCACCGAAGAGGATTTGAAGAAGATAAAGGAGCTTGCATCCGACCCGAACATCTACGAAAGACTGGTGAGGTCGCTCGCTCCTTCCATGTACGGGATGAACGAAATAAAGGAGGCGATACTCCTTCAACTCTTCGGAGGTGTGCCCCGAACCCTCCCGGACGGGACGAACATCAGGGGGGATATACACATACTCATGGTCGGGGACCCCTCAGCCGGGAAGACCCAGCTCCTCAAACTGGTTTCAAGAATAATACCGAGAGGGAAGTATGTTTCAGGTAAGGGTACGACCGGAGCAGGTCTGACAGCTACAGTTGTCAGGGATGAGGAGTTCTTCGGTGGCTGGGTTCTCGAGGCAGGTGCCCTCGTGCTCAGCAACAAGGGAATCCTCTGTATAGATGAGTTAGATAAGATAGGCAAGGAGGACCAGAGCAATCTGCACGAGGCGATGTCAACTCAAACCGTGAGCATAGCCAAGGCATCGATCATGGCAACCCTGCCTGCCCAGACATCCATACTCGCCGGTGCCAACCCAAAACTTTCCAGATTCGATCCCCTGAGACCAATAGCCGAGCAGATAGATATACCCGACACACTCCTCTCAAGATTTGATCTCAAGTTCGCGCTCCGGGACATCCCAAACAGGGAAGAGGATGAGAGAATAGTTGACCATATAATAAACTCGAGGATGTCTGAAGAGGTTATAAAACCGGAGATAGACACAGAGCTATTCCGGAAGTATATAGCATATGCCCGGGAGCATTCAAAACCCGAGATGACCAAGGAGGCGATGGCGAAACTGAAGAACTTCTACATAGACCTCCGTTCCAAGTACAGCGGAACCGATATACCCACGATACCGATAACCCTGAGGCAGTACGAGGCATTGATACGTCTGGCAGAGGCATCAGCAAAAATCCGTCTGGACTCCAAGGTCAGGATAGAGGATGCCGAACGGGCGATAAAACTCATGAAATACAGCATAAGACAGCTCGGCATGGACCCGGAGACGGGTGAGATAGATATAGATAGAGCGGAAGGCGGTACACCCTCCTCCCAGAGAAGCAAGATAAGAATAGTTATGGATACGATGGATGAGCTGGAGAAGGAGCTCGGAAAGAGTATTCCGATGGAGGACCTCATCGCCGCTCTGGAGGAGGAGGGAATAGCCGACCCGGAGAAGATAATAAGGGAGATGAAGCATAAGGGAATGTTATTCGAGCCCAGACCCGGTTTCATTCAAAAGATATGAGGGTGATAGAATGAGCGAAAAGATGAAGAGGAAAAAGGTTGAGTTCAAAATAGACCACACCGAGCCGGTCTTCTTCACGGACTCCATAACCGTGACGCACAACAACTCCAAATTCATCATAGATTTCCGGCAGTCAACACCCCGACTGGACCAGATAGGAAATGAGCAGAAGGAGACGATTGTGGTGAAACATCAGCCGGTAATGATGGATCCATGGTTGGTGAAGAGTTTCATAGAGATACTGACAAAGAATATGGAGAGTTTTGAGAAGAAGTTCGGAAAGGTTCAGAAAGTCCGTGAGAAGGGCGAAGAAAAGATAAGTTACATAGGTTGATCCGATGACCGTGGAGAGGAAGAGGCTCACAGCGGTGAAGGTTCCTATAAAGAGCATAGTCACAGGTAGGTATTTCCAGCAGGAAGGGTTCGAGAGCAATTATCTCATAACACCACAGGGTCAGAAGGTTTCCAGAGTAAGGGTCATGGCCACCGTGATGACAAAATTCATCTCGGATGACGGAAATTATGGTTTCCTGGTTCTGGATGATGGCACAGAAACAATAAGAGCCAAGGCCTTCCAGAACACCAAGATATTCAGTGATATAGATGTCGGCGATATCGTGGACCTCTTCGGTAAAGTCAGGGTTTACGCCGACGAGGTGTACATAACACCTGAAATAATAAGAAAAATCAATGACCCGAATTGGTTGATTCTGAGAAACCTAGAAATCATCAAAGAGCTGAAGAGAATAAAGGAGCTGAAGAACGCTCTCGAAAGGTTTGAAAAGGAAACCGCTGACCTGGAGGAGATCAAGAAGCTCGCAAAGGCAGAGGGTCTTGACCCTGAGGAGATTGAGGTCATCTATGAATCAAAGAATGTTGAGCCGGAGACAAAGGAAGAGGACAGGAAGGCCCTCAAGGAGGAGATAAAGGGACTGATAGATTCTCTTGACGACGGTTCCGGAGCCAAGTACTCTGATATAATAGAGAAGAGCAGCCTTCCGGAATCTGTTATCGAAGATGTTATAAACGAACTTCTGAGTGAAGGCACCTGTTACGAACCGAGACCAGGAAGGATAAAGAGGCTTTGATATGATAGAGGTTGAGGTCAGAAGTTTCATAAGTGAGGAGAAGTATCACGAACTTCTTCAATTCATGGAGAAGAATGGAAGAAAGGAAAAGGAAGAGGAGCAGGTCACACACTATCTCTCCGGGCCACATGACCTGAGGCTGCAGAAGTCCACTTCCTCTGCCAAGATATGGCTCAAGAAGGGAAGGATTCACGACGAGTCCAGAGAGGAGATAGAGATCAGATTCAAGCCGGATGATTTCGATAAATTGAAAAGACTCTTCAGCGAACTGGGTTATGAGACGGAGATAATCTGGTTCAGGAAGAGATGCCAGTTCCGGTGGAACGGTCTGAAGGTCTGTCTTGATTACACAAAAGGATACGGATATATTATTGAACTGGAGGCGCTCACCGAGAAGAATAAAGAGGAGGTGCTTGCCAAACTGAGGAATGCTTTAAAACTTCTGGGTGTTGAGGAAACCCCAAGAGAAGTTTTTGAAGAAAAATATAATTATTATAAGAAAAACTGGAAAAGATTGGTGGGATATGATGGAAAGGATTCATCACTTTGAACCGGAAAAGATGAGCGTATCCGAAGCCCTTGAAAGGATGAGAAGGATGGGATTCGGGGCCAGAAGACTGGCGCTTGGTTGTGACGTCATCGAGGAGATGATAAGGGACGAAAAGTGCCTGGTGTTTATGGGTCTGGCCGGTGCAATGGTTCCGGCCGGGATGAAGAGGGTGATACTCAAATTCATCCAGAACGGATGGGTGGATGTTCTGGTCACAACAGGCGCGAACCTCACCCATGACTTGGTAGAAGCGTTCGGCGGTTCTCATTACCTTGGTTCTGATGCTGCGAACGATTCTCACCTCAGGGAGGAGGAGATAAACAGGATATTTGATGTCTTCATGCCGAATGAGGTTTACCTGAAACTCGAGGAGAACCTCCAGCCGATATTTTCAGAGCTCTCCGGAAAGCGCTACTCCGTGAAAGAATTTCTTGCAGAACTCGGAAAGAGGGCGCCGGAAGGGTCGATTCTCAGAGCATGTGTTGATAATAACGTGGATCTGTACTGTCCCGGGATCGCTGATTCCGGGATAGGGCTTCAGATGTGGCTCTTCCTCCAGGAGAATGACATAATCGTGGACACATTCTCAGATCTGAAGGATATAATCAAGAGAGCATGGGATGCTGAAAGAACAGGGGCCATAATCATCGGTGGAGGTGTGCCGAAAAATTTTGTCCTTCAGACCCTTCAGGCAACTGACAAGGAACACACTTATGCGGTTCAGATAACGACCGACAGGGCTGAAAGTGGTGGTCTCTCAGGAGCGCACCTTCGCGAGGGTATATCATGGGGCAAGATAGGAAAGGATGCCAAATACGTGGATGTGATATGCGACGCAACAATTGCACTTCCATTGATAACTTCTGCTCTTATGGAAAGATTGTAATCACTTCAGAACCTTTCCTGTTTCCATGTACCAGAGATAAAGGTCCAGCCCCCCAAGTGTCAGACCAGCTCTTTTTCCAACATCCCTCAACACTTCCTCAATCTCAAGATATTTCTTCTTACCCAAACTCTTAACCTTATCGATTAAACCATAACTCTCCAGAACCCTGATTATATGGAAGTCGAGTATCGCAAAATCCAGATAACCCATGTTCCTCAGGAAATGGCTGGCTTCCTTGTAACCAATTCCCTTCACGTTTTTCACAAACCATTCTCTCAAAACATTCCCTCTCAACGATTTTAAAATATCCCTGATATAAACCTTCCACCTTCTCGCCTCAACAATATAGCGCGCCCTTGTCTCAGGATACCTGTGCCCCAGTTCCCTCAATCTCTTTGCGAGCTGCTCCTCCGATAATGTGAGGAACCC
>QMZU01000041.1 GCA_003663345.1 Candidatus Aenigmatarchaeota archaeon
GCCGGGACTCCAAGATTGAGAAGTATGGGAACAGAAAACATAATCATTATAACAACAAATATCGACTCAATGAGATGAATAAAGCCTTTTTTCATACTACCACAACCTGAATAGCAGGGAGCCTTTATTTCCACCCACAGTCACATATCTCTCCGTAGTCGCGAGAATCGCTTTCAGAGGCTCCCTTCTTTTTCCGCACTCCCATAAATTTACACCAGAAACTACCCTGAAGTAAAAATCATTGGAGTAATCGAGACCGAGAGCTTCTTTCAGACCCTCGTAATTTGAATTACAATCCGATACAAAACTGTTCAGTCTTGTTGTGTCCAGCTCATACGGCGCATTTGCAAGTCCCACATGATAGGTTACGCCACCTATTTGAAAATCATCATTGGTTTTTATCATGATTTCTGTTATTCCAAATCCTCTTGCCTGCAAAGAATTTTTTGTGTTATAGAGATGATATTTCGGGAGTACTGAAGCTACACTGAAGGCAACAAAGCTTGCAAAGAATATGAAGATTATGAATCCGGAAAGATACTCTATATTGAACTGACCTTTTTCCATCTCGATCACACAAGCTTTATTGCAAGTATGAATATTACAAATCCAGCAACTGACATTATAAGGGAATGTCTCAATCCAGCCATGACAGAATCATCACCTATCTGACCTGCCAGAAGACCGGAGAGAAATCCCTGAATGAGTATCATTGAAAAGAAAAGTGCATTATAATAACCCTCAAGGCCGCCGCCAAGACCAAATATTTTTGCTATTCCAATAAAGAAACTACACACAAACCCCGTTCCACCCACCGGTTTGCTTATACATGCACCTATCCCACCACTCCCACCAATTCCGAAACTACTGCTCATGGATGATATTCCTTCCATCGATGTCATTCCCACCAGCATTTTGCTCAGAAGAATCGCAATCGCTATAAATAGAAAGTATATTATGTACATTGTCATGACATACTGTCCCAATTTGGATTTTCTTTCATTTTGTGCCTCTTTAATAATAGCAACATCAGAAGAAACGGTCTCCATAGTTGCGGCAACATCACCACCGCTTCTGTATGCCTCTATTATTATTCTTATGCTCCTGTTTATCAGGTCACTTTCTTTAACCCGTTCGCCGAATTTTTTCAGAACTTTTTCAAAGGGAACGCCCCATGAAAGCTGATAATACATCTTCTTTATCTCGGTACTCAATTTTCCGTAATCGTTTTTGGTTGTAGCCGCTAACGCAGCAGGCAATGTCATACCACTCTTTTTGCTCTCCACCATATCCCTTAAAAAATTAGACAGCTGCTCTTCCATTGATTTTATCGATTTCAGTCTGAGATAGTTGTAGAAAAAATACGGTGTAATGCTTACTATAAGGCCAAACATAACAGCAACAGCGATAACTGATGTGTCCCCACCACTTAGAAGGATTGAAAGTATAATTACAACGGTGCTGATGAACACCGGTATATAAATCAGATAATCCTTCAATTCCCATTTCTCAAACCTTCCTATATCCTTTATGTTCATTATAAAGCCCTCGGTGATAGAGATTTTATTAGCATTATGAATCCTGCGTTTATGGCCGGCAAACCGAGGAATATTACAAAGAATTGGGCTATGATAAGTAGTTCCTCCATACTTCCACCCATACCGAAAGAGCTCATTATGGAGCTCATTATTATGAAGAATATCGAACCCACAACAACAAGCGTGAGATACATTTCAACTATGGTTCCGAGCGTTGATGAGTATTTTTCGAGTCTTAACTTATATTCCTTCATCAAACTTTTTGCTTTTTCGTGAAGATACATGGAAAGGTTCCCGCCAGTACTTATGGTTGTGCTCATTCCCCAGAGCAATTCTGAAAAACTATCGGATGGGGATTCCGTTGCCACCCTTTTTATGGAGTCTATTACACTGATTCCCAAAAGTTCCGTGTCCCTGACTATTTTTCTAGCTTCCTTTCCCATCTCACTATCACCTTCGAATTCCAGAAGAACCTTGAACATGTTCTGTGGAGGCATCCTGCTTCCGCTGGTGGTTGCAAGATATATCGTTGCAAACGGAAGAGCATAATCTATCTTCTTTCTCCTATTCCCTATTTGAAGTGATGGGTATATGTAAAAGAATAGAAAGAACATAGCAGAAAAACCTATTGATATTGTGAGAGAAAATAATATTGCTACAGGAGGATTTCCGAACATGAATGTGGTTATAAATGAGAGAAGTGGAAACTCTATAATGAACACCACAAGAACAGTCATCACCGCCATGGAAAGGTACTCTCTTAGATTATACGGAATCCCGGCCTTTCTCAAGTCAGGTCTGAGAGACTCGAAGTACTGCAAATATGGTTCAAGGATTGGTGCAAATATCTGATATGATTTTTTAACATAAAGTTCAGAAAGATTCATTCGGACTCACCTTTTATTTTATCCAGCAGTGACCATTTATCACCGTAGTACATTTTTATTATCCTTCCGACATCTCTGTAGTCGGTGAATCCTCTATCTCTCATCCATTCAAGTACCTTTACTCTATTCCTTATCTCCCTCCTTATCTCCCTTTCCGTTATACCGGTCTCCATCACTATTTTCTGTAAAAGCATACTCCCACCAACCAGGTCTATCAAATCCGTATTTGGATTCCATCTGAATACTTCATTTGTAATGGGCATATTCCTCTCTCTATCATGCCCCAGGACTTCAACAACATTTTTCACCCTTCTTACATACTGGTCTCTATATTTGGACCTTGTCAGGAATACGATTATATCAAGATTTTCAAGAAGTGTTGCAGGAAGGTTTATGGGCGGTGTGGTTAACCTGTCTATAAGCTTTTCAAAACTCTCGGCGTGTATTGTGGATAGTCCTGGGTGGCCAGTTGCCATCTGTTGAAATAGAACAAACGCTTCCTTCCCTCTCACCTCACCGACTATGATATAATCAGGTCTTTGTCTCAATGACTCCTTTAGCAGAAGATACATGTCCACTTTACCTATTTTACTCTCGCCGATTTCCGATATCGCTTCCCTTGCAACCTCCGGAACCCAGTGGGGATTGGTCAATCTAAGTTCAGGTGTATCCTCTATCGTAAGAATCTTCTCTTCGGGTTTAATGAAAAGGGATATCACGTTTAGCATCGAAGTTTTCCCTGTGGCTGTGGATCCGGATACCAGTATGCTTTTTCTGTGCTCAACAGCAAACCAGAGATATGCAAGGGTTCTGCTATCTATGGTTCCAAAATTGATGAGGTCCACTGGTGTCAGTGGTTTTTCCGTAAATTTCCTTATGGTGAAGTTGGAACCCCTTCTTGCTATATCAGTACTGAGGGTTGCCTGTAACCTGCTTCCGTCAGGGAGAGAGGCATCCAGAACAGGCTCGGCCATTGATATTGTTTTGCCACATCTCTGAGCAAGCTTGACAACAAAAGAATCGAGATAATCTTTATCTTTGAAGATTATATTGGTTGGTATGGAACCTATATTTGAATTTCTGTGATATATGTATATAGGTATGCCGTTTCCATCACATGATATATCCTCTATGTTGGGGTCGTTCATCAACGGTTCAATGCTCTCAAGTCCCATAAAATCTCTTTCTATGTAATATTCCACAACCTTCCTTCTTCTCGGAGAGAGATTTATTTCAAGAGAATCGAGAATCTTCTTGGTTTCTTCCAGAAGGTATTTTCTGGCTTCCATCTTTCTTAACTTATTGAAATCCACATCCAGTTTATCTTCAAGTATCTCCTTTATTCTACTCAGTAGTTTTTTCTCCATATCCATCAGAGGAGGCTCCACGACCTTGTACACAAGTGACCCCAGCTTTTCATTCCATGCTATTTCGGCATAAGCATAGATGTAATCATCAGGTCCGGGAGATGAGGGTATCAACGGATATATCATTCTTATCTCTTTGAGGATCGATTCCTTTTTCTTGAGAACTCTTCCCTTGTCCCTACCTATTTCAGGAAGGACTATACCCTCAACTTTCTTTTCCTCTTCAATATACTTCTTTTCGCTGAATATGTCTGCCATCTTCTTTACAAGGTCCCTCAAGGATAACTGCATCTCAACTTCTTTTTCCTCCTTCAGAACCTCCCTCGCTGCTCTGGACATTTTATCAATCAAATATCATCACCTCGATACAATCACGATATTCGAAACAGAATCATACGATATCTTGAACATGCCCCTCGAGCTCGAGACAAATCCCTTTATATCGGTGAAGGTAGAATTCGCTCCGGATAGAGGAATGTCCACAGAGGTATCACCGCTCTTAACCCTGACTTTTGTTTTATCCACCTCCATAGTATAGAACCTATCATTGAGTTTTTCAGGTATGTTATATACGAACTCCATATCGCTGGAAAACCCCTTTGTGCTACTCACCCTGTTAATACCGTTTTGTACAATCAAACCCACTTCCCTTAACTGGTCATCAAATGTTCTTGACCTCACCTCCTTCTCAAGCCATGAAAAGGTAAGAAATATCGATATGGCTATTATGAGACCAACAGAAAATAGAAGCATCTGTTCCAGACTCAGCATCTGTCCTTTCCTGTCAATGTTCATTCAAATCTCACCTCAACTTCCACGAGATGAAGTGTTCCAGTCGGTATCGACTTATCAACGTAGTTATTCGTACTCATCACTATATCGAAATCCCGATTGTTTTCGATATGATTCCTTCCAGAAGATATCAGGTCTATCTTGTAGAACTCGTTGGAACCAGCTGATAGCAACCTATAAAAAACCTTGAGCGTTATCTCATAAGATCCATCTAAAGGGTCTGCTCTTATTGTGACTATCCCCGGCTCATCCCCCACAACACCCTCTGTATTGTTACTTCCTCCAACAAGAACTATATCATTTCCTGTTGAGATGGTCGTTCCACTAACCTTGAATTTCATTTCAATGGTATCGTTTATATCATTCTCCACTATTCTGAACTCTCCAGGTACATTCAGTCTTAACCTCTCTTTCCCTCCGTGGCGCGCCACTTCTATTATCTTTTCATTTATCTCCTTCATGAGGGAAACGGCATTATCGATCTTCACAGTATCGGTCTGTTTTTCGACAAGAGGTTTCCCCCATAGATATGCGCCTGTCACGAGCGTCACCATTATACCCATGATTAGCACGAGCGTCACTACCTGACTCTGTCCAAGACTCCTTCTGGGGGTTAACATCAATAATATTTAAGATGTACACAATATATAAAAGTGAACTAAGAATTCAAAAACTAAAAAAAACTAAATAATAATAAAATGATAAAAAAGTGGCATCTCTCTAGCTTCAACAGGTTACCACGTCTTCATTGGCAGGTGCAACTATTCTTACCTTGTCTCCGGTTACCAAATTATAACCGGCAACGCTGAGATCTACTGTTGCAATTGTGTTCGGTGGTATTATAGCAGGTGTAATGGTTGGGTTTGTGACCAATGCTCCATTATAGTAAATCGTAAGGTCTTGCGGTGAACCTCCAACTAAGGTTGCATTGATATCAGCCGAACCCATATTCCTGATAACCACCTGCTCATTGTTTATGTCACAGTTCTCTATCCTGATCTTCTTCTGCTGTTGCTGTATCTGGGTGGTTATGTCTTCGGTAGCCCTGTTCTGCAGTGTTCCCCATGTACTGTTGATCCAGATCATAAACCCTCCAGCTAGAGATACCACTATCAACAGCAGCAGTATCATCGCTATTACTGGGGTTATTCCTTTCTTCATGTTAAACCTCCTCTTTATTTTTTACGGTCTGGTATATAAATCTTTTATTTCAGGGACATCCTGTAAATTCTCAAAACAAAGACCAGAATCACTAACATTATGTTTATCAGCACCACCAGAAGGAGATGCGTCAGGGTTGTCACTCCAGCCACCAGTCCGCCGCTGATAACCAGACCTATAAATGACATCACAGCAATCATGAGTATGTTCAGCTTTTCCGCAAGTTCAAAATAATCTATCTCATTCATAAAACTACCTCTTTATCCTTATGGTGGGGTATCTCTGGGTTGCCGTTGTCGGAGAACTTCCCAATAATCTTGATTTTGTGACCCTCTTCAGGTCCTCCAAAGCTTCAAGCATTTTTTCATTGCCCTCAATTATCATCCTGTTCTGTTCCAGAAGTTTGTCGAACCGGTCCTTCAATCCTTCGGTACTCTCTTCGGTACCTATCTTCTTCAACATCTCCAGGAACTCCTTCCATGTTCCCAGAAGCTCGTCAATCTTCTTGGGTATCTTTGCCAGCTCTTCCCTGAGGTTATCGTTACTCTTCACTATCTCATCAACCATCGCCTGATTACTCTTCACAAGGCTCATGACCTCCCTTATGAGACCTCGGGCTTCGAGTCCCTGCCTCTCCTCCTCCAGTTTCGCCAACCTCTTCTCAAGTCTTCTGACAGGACTGAGAGGAACAACCTCGAAATCCTCTCCTCCCTCTATCTCCACGTAATCC
>QMZU01000042.1 GCA_003663345.1 Candidatus Aenigmatarchaeota archaeon
GACTCCGGCGAGGTTAAGCATTGGGTTCCGGGATACGGGCCAACATACGCGAAAGGCCACAACACGATCATGATAAGCAATAAGGCTGGAGGCCACATGGGAGGCCCAGTGAAGGGAGACTTCACCCATTTCTATAATCCTATAACTCTCAGGAACTCTCTGGTTAGGCCGTACTTCGAGTTCGTCGAGGCCGTTATGAACTGGAGGTACATCGAGAGCTCACCTGAAGGCGAGAACTACTACACTAGAGAATTACTGGACAATCCTGTTAAATGGCACAGAATCATACTCTACCCGAACAAGGAATACTTCATAGTCGTAGACTTGCTTAAGGGGAACCAGACTAGGGACATAGAGACCTTGTTCCATCTGAGCAGCCTAAACGTGGTCCCTACGCGTGGAAGCTACGGCCACGTAACTTTCCAAGGATACGTAGTAGGGGATCTTCACATAGAGGGGTCATCGATACCTTGGGTTGATCAGGAGTACGGTGAAGAGTACGAGTATGGTCAGGGGAACCTGGTAGAATGGAAGACTCGTAACATCTCAAGGAAGCCCATCAGGCTCATCATGTTCTCAGCACCCAAGTCAGAGATCACTGTTGAGAGATTTTGGTGTAGGATTGCAGGGTATCATCTTCCGAACGAGGTTACCCACCCGATTCTCAGGTATAAGCTAAGAGCGCCATCGATGCACCGTGTCACGGCGTTGCTGAGTCTCCATCCTGAAGACGACGCTCAGTTTTCTGAGCTGGAGGCAGCAAACGGCTCAGCAGTCAAGCTTCTGAAGGATAACTTTACGGATCTTGTTTACGCCGGTAACGGCTCAGTGTCCCTTGAAGGCTTCTCCACGGATGCTGAGGTAGCGTACTACAGGCATGTAGAGGAGTCCCCTAAGCTGCTGACGCTCATCAGAGGGTCACGCGCCGGCTGGAATGGCTTAGACTTATTCAAACTATCGAGTGAAGTGGAGTATCTTTCAGCCATGTACACACCTAGCATGATCCAATTCGCTTTAAACGGGTCAGGCATGGTCACTGTGAGAATGTACGCTCCTAACGCTGAGAGGATAGAGATGGATGGTACGCAGATAAACTTCCAGCAGGAGGATGCCTATGTCTCCTTCACGGTTCAGCTCGACGGAGTACACGAGTTCAAAGTACAACTAGGCTCCTCCATCTAGTAGGCTCCTGTTGATCTCCTTTCAAATCTAGCAGCATCCGCAGCTCTAGCACAGTCAGCACAGTGATATAAGGCCTCCAGCATCGTTTCAAATCCTTTCTCTTTCAACAATCTCGTCTATGTTTAGGTTGAGCCTATTGATCCTCCTGTTCAACGTTGTGCAGTTCGGAGCCTCTAATCCCTCAATGTACATGGACAAGCCTCTCTTAATCCCTCCAAGATACCTGTATGGCAAGTGGAACAGAAGCCTAATCAACGAGTCTGGATAGGTGAACCGGTTTCCCTCCCTACCACCGCTCACATGCTCAACCTCACAGTCCTAACATCAAGAACCACAAAATCCAGCAGAGCCACACCCCACTTTAAAAATACAGAAGGGCATCCCGTTTGGGTGGTAACCTACCAAAAATGTGTAGATCATAGCGCTAGGGTTGCCTCTGTGCTTATGGCTCACAGCGGCCTAAGAATAAGCACTATAGGCAACTATCTGGGCAACGACAGACTGACGGTTGGAGACTTCCCAGAGATGAGAATCGAGAATAACCAAGTAATATTCGAGAAAACACCAGCAATGGTTGTTGTTAGATCATGCCTGAGCAAGGCTGGACATCAATACTTCACGTTCCTAAGTGAGGAAGAGTGTGAATACTTGAAGGATTATCTGGAGGAGCGGCTGAGAACAGGCGAGGAACTCACGTCCAAATCACCCATGATAACTCCGAAAGTGAGAATGAAACCTTTCATAAAAGCGACAAATGTAGGGGACATGATAAGAAAAGCCATTAGAAAAAGCGGATTCAAATGGAGACCCTACGTGCTACGGGCCTGCTTCGACACGCAGCTGATATTGGCGGAATCAAAAAGGGCTCATCATAAGAGACTGCCGACAGTTCTGGACGGGGCGTAAGGACGACATAGAAAAACAGGTACACGGCCAACAAGTATAGGTTGCTGAAGAGCGTCATCGAGATATGCGTGAAGCCTACAGGAGAATCCGGTTTACGCCTTCATGTGTTATATGACACTAGGGACAGAGACGTGTGGTTAAGCTTAAAGGTTTGCTGTTGGTTGTGATTCATGGAAGAGGCTTCGCGGTGTGGATATTGCGTTTGACCGGTGAACTCAGGTTCATGGAGACCAGCGTCTCCCTGCCTTAGATCCTCCCATATCTTTTCTTGTCTTTTAAGGCTTTAATGCACTTAGGGGTTTTGTGGAGGTGTAGTGGAGAGTATGGACAGGTGGAAGGTTACTGTTCTGAACATTGTGGCAGCCGGGTTCCTAAATCACCCGTTAGATTTGGAGCTGATCGAGAAGAAGATTGAAGGGGTCTCTGGAACCCCCTAAGTTTCCAAGCTTTAACGTTTAGGATGAAGAGTCCAAGGGCGAACAGCGATGGCTCCCCTGCTACCTATGAGACTTCTTCCCTTCACACCGTATTTACAGCTATCGACGAGGTCATCTCTGCGAAGCTGGGCAAAAATATTTATTGGCAAACTGCAGTAGTAATATTTTAGGGATGCGTATGAAGGACAGGTTAGAGAAGAGCATCTTTCTGATGTTTCCTCTCCTCCTATTACTGATGCTAGGCTTTAGCCTAGCTGTGGTCAGCCCTCAGCCAAGTAGCAGAGCTGACACTTATCTGGGAATACAAGTCCAGAACCAAGTAGCAGAGCTGACGCTTATCTGGGAATACAACGCCAGCCCATACTCCGCGGGTTATCCTCAGGTTGAAAGCGTCGCCATATCAGACGACGGGAGCTATGTGATAGCCGGATCATATGACGCTAACGTCTACTTCTTCGACCGAAGCGGATTCCTCTGGAACTTCACAACCCTCAGAGCTTACCGTCAGGCTGTAGCCATCTCCGAGAACGGAAGCTACGCCGTGTGCGGAAGCATGGACAACCACGTGTATCTGTTCGATAAGGATGGGAATCTCATCTGGGACTTCGCTTCAAGCAAGAACATTCTATGCGCGGACATCTCTGCCGACGGAAGGTACATAGTGGCCGGCGGAGAAGACACCATGCTGTACTTCTTCAGCAAGGAGAGCTCTACGGCGTTATGGTCCTCTCCTCTGGGCGGATATGTGTGGCGCTGCAAGGTATCTGGAGACGGGAGCTATGTGGTAGCTGGGACGGAAGCGCTCATAGACGTATATGATCGGGATGGGTCAGAGCTATGGTGGTGCGATACGGACTCATCGGTTAAAGCCCTAGCCATATCCCATGATGGAGAATACATAGCTGCAGGTCTCGCCAACGGCACCATCCTGTTCTTCAGCGTAGACAGTAATTCTCCGCTCTGGACGTACACGGTTGGAGGAGCCGTCTGCGAGGAAGCCATCGCCATGTCAGATGACGGGAGCTATATTATAGTCGGGTCTAGAGACGGAAAGGCTTACCTGTTCGACAAGGACGGTAACCTGCTCTGGACGCATGAGGCTGGGGGATGGGTGTACGAAGTAGCCATGTCGAGTGACGGGAGCTACATAGCCCTAGGCACGGTGTTTGCGTCGCCTGACCGAGTCGTTGTCCTTGGAAAATACTCTAACGTTACGTTAGCAACCTTCGAGACCGCAAAGCCGGGTGAAGACTACAGCGGACTTGTTCTTAGCTTAGACATGTCTGCTGACGGAAGGTACATAGTCGCTGGCACGTACACTGGATGGATATACTTACTTGAATCCTCTCTAGGCGCTACAACGACCACGACAACGGTCACCACAGTCTCAACCGTTACAGTAACCTCGACCACGACCGAAACAGTGTCAGTCACTGAAACCGAGACTGAGACCGAGACCACAACCACTACGACGACCGTTGAAGCACTAGGAACAGCCTTCTATGGATCTGTAGCTGTAATAATCGTACTGGCCATAGCGGTGCTGTACTTGCTTGCAAGAAGAAGCTAACCCCTAACCCTAATCCTCCCCCTCTTTTTAAACCCATCCAATTCGTTTTCAATATTGCTTTGTTGCATAAATGTTTTCATTATGCCTTCTGTTCCAGCTCTCTTTTGCTTGAGCTTCCCCTCCTGCCAGCACTCATAAGCTTAACCTCGCGGTTCCAACCGTCGAGAACAGAGAAACCAGGAGAATCTCACCCCTCCTAACCAAAGAAACATTATACACAATTCAATTCATGAGAGCAGCCTTATAAACATCCAAATGCAGCATCAAAGAATAACTTGAACACAAACAAGAACTTAAATATGCAACGAAGCATTAAATGTTTTAAGACTTAAATCTCAGAACCTGGAGAGAGTTGTAGCGGTATGACGTCCGCTCCGGGAAGGCTTCTACGCGATTCCTTGAGTAGGCTGAGTAACTATAGAAACCTGATGTATCTGCTGCTCTTCTCAGCCGTAATAAGGTTTGTATGGCTTGACAAGCCTAGAAACACCTTGATCTTCGACGAATACTATTATGTGAACGCTGCCAGGGTGATCTTAGGAGTCCCTCAGTCCTCCTCCGGTGGAAAGATACCTTACCCGAACGCCGTGCCCGGAATAGATCCTAACCCGGAGCATCCTCCGTTAGCTAAGCTCATAGTAGCCTTCTCCATCTGGCTTCTAGGCGATAACCCCTACGGCTGGAGGCTGCCGAGCATCATATTCGGAACCCTCACGGTTCTCTTCTTTTATCTCATCGTAGAGAACTTTAACGATCGTAAACTAGCTACTTTAGCGACGCTTATGCTCAGCTTAGAAAACCTTATCTTCGTTCACGGCCGATTGGCGACCTTGGACATTTCCTCCTTGGCGTTCATGCTCCTCTCCTTCCACCTTTACTTAAGTGGCAAGGCTCTCCTCTCAGGACTCTCCCTCGCCCTAGCCACCCTGTGCAAGGAGACAGGTCTATACGGGCTTCTCGTCCTAGTTGGATACGAGTGTTTCAAATCCCTCAAACGGGAGCAGCTTAAAAGGCTTAAGCTCGGCTTAAAGAAATCCAGAAACCTTGAGATCACTATTCTAAGCTACGGCTTATTCCTCTTAGTAATCCTGTTCGCGCTTGATGTCTTCTACGGATCATTCAACAATCCACTGGATCACCTAAGCTACATTTGTAGTTACGCTTCCCAACTCACCCGCCCTGAAGGACCCGTAGGAATTGAGAGTTACCCATGGCAATGGTTGCTCAACGAAGTTCAGATATCTTATCTTAAGGTGGATGTTAACATAATTGTGGACGGTAGGGTTCTGGGCTCCAGGACCACGATAGAATTTATGGGCGCGATGAACCCCTTCATAATCTTCTCAACTATACCTGCAATGGCTTATATGCTGAATGACTGGAGGAGGGGAAGGAGCGGATTCTCCTCATTTATCCTCTCATGGTTCACCTTCACATACCTGCCGTATTATCCTCTCGCAATACTTCTCCACAGGATTATGTACATCTTCTACTTTCTGCCTACTGTTCCATGCGTCTGCGCCGCTACAGCCTACACGTTATCAGAGGGGGCTCCTAGAAGCGTCGTCGCAGGATTCCTCATAGCGGTCATTGTAGGGTTTGCTTCACTCTTCCCGTTTAAGCAAATACCGTAGATGCTTCGAGCAAGACATGAAGTAAGCGTTACCTTTCTTAAGCAACTCCTTCGAGTCTTAGCTGAAGGGTTATTATCTCGGGAGAGAAGCTCACCCTTAAATCCTCAGCAGGCTCAGGTTCAAGCGTTCCAAGCGCCCTAGCTCTCCTTATACCTAAATCATTCGAGAATCTTATTCGTTATCCTGCTTAAGTCGCCTATAACCCCCTAATACCTTAGACTCATTCATGATTAGGGGATACCGACAAGATAAAGGGTTGATGTACGTTTAGTTTGAGTGGCGCAGCCTTCCTCTCAGATAGAAGATTACAATATTTTTAGGAATCTGCGTGAAGAATGGGGCCTAGTAAGTGAAACCTTCACGGTTGGCTGGAAAACCATAAACCCTTATCTTGTCAGTATCCTAATCCACAAAACAACTTCTTCTGGAACAATTTATGGACGTTCAAGGACTTAATTAAGGAGGGGTTACCGCCTTCTCAGCAGTAGGTAGGCTGCCGCGAGGATCAGTAGAACTGCTATCCCTATGAGGCC
>QMZU01000043.1 GCA_003663345.1 Candidatus Aenigmatarchaeota archaeon
GAGTAGAAGATTGGCGCCCAAATATAAGAGAAAGGCATATACAGAAGTTAAGAAGCTCTTTGCTAGAAGACAGATAACAGTTATATCGGGCTTGAGAAGGGTGGGAAAATCCACATTGATGTACCAACTCATCGATGAACTTCTGAAGGATAAAAGACCCGAAAGAATATTATACTTTTCATTTGACGAAAGGGTGAAAGGGGTTTTGGATGTTTTGAAGGAGTATTCGGAGCTAACAGGAGTTGACTGGAGAAAAGAAAAATGTTTTCTATTTTTCGATGAGATTCAAAAATTGCCAGACTGGAGCAACAAAATAAAGATCATCTATGATAATTTTCCCAATCTGAAAATAACGGTCTCCGGTTCGAGCAGTTTCCATCTCGAAAGGGAAGCAAAAATGAATCTAGCGGGAAGACATTTCGTGGTGAATCTCGAACCATTGAACTTTGTTGAGTACCTTGAGATGAGAAAGAGTAGAATCGATTTGGAGAGAATTAAGTTATGGGAGGAGGATATAAAAAAGGAATTCAAAAATTATCTTCTCAAACCCTTTCCTGAGATAGTGGGTCTAAAGGAGTCAAATCTGATTAAAAGTTACATAAAGGACAATGTTATAGAGAAAGTTCTGAAAATAGACCTGCCAGAGAGGTTCAAAGATATAAATGAAGAACTATTGGTCACACTTGTAGAGATTTTTTATGACAGACCTGGGATGTACATAAATTACGATGAGATTTCAAAAGAGTTGAGAGTGAGTAAGAAGAAACTCTTTCAGCATGTTCATTATTTGGAGTTTGCCTATATCATTAGAAGAGTAAAAAATTTCAGACCAAAGATAAGGGTAACCTCAAGAAAGCTTCAACGTGTATACCCATTCCATTGGGCACTGAGATTCGGATGGAATGGAAAAATCGACTCCGAAACGATTGTGGCGAGTCTTCTAGACGCGAAATATTATTGGAGGAAGGACGGAAAGGAGGTCGATTTTCTAAAGGTTAACGAAAAAATTCTACCGGTTGAGGTCAAAGAGAGTTCTAAAGTGAGAAGGACTGAACTTAAATCATTAATCTATTTCATGAGAAGATTCAATCTTAAAGAAGGCCTTGTTATTTATAATGGGGAGGAGGAAACCTTAGAAATAAACAGCTTTATCATAAAGAAAACTCCTATCTGGAAACTTTTCCTAGCAAAACGGTAGTCACTCGGGCTTCGGGAACTCCGGGCTCAGACCCTTTCTCTTTCTGATCTCTGTAACTGTCTTCTCCAGGAGCTCCTGGGGTATCTTCTCGAATATCACATCAACCAGGAAGTAGAAGCCCTTACCACCTGTTGCTGATTTGAGCTCACCCTCGAACCCGAACATCTCGGCCACCGGTAACTTCACCTTTAACACAGTTGTCCCTTCCTCGTTTATAACCTCGAGTATCTCCCCTCTGCGGTTCTGGACCTCCCTCATTGCGTTTCCCATGGTCTCCTGAGGAGTGTCTATCCTTATTATCTGCTTCGGTTCGAGGAGCGTTGGATTCGCCTTCAGCATAGCATTCTTTATCGCGAACCTAACAGCAGGGATGACCTGAGCAGGTCCCCTGTGTATAGCATCCTCGTGAAGCTTTGCATCCACGAGTCTCACTATCATTGCAGCCACAGGTTCCTTGCAGACCGGCCCTTCATTGCAGACATCCTTGAAAGCCTGCTTCAGAAGCTCCATAACCTCGTTGAGATATTGAATTCCTTTCGTGACGTCTGTGAGTATGTTTTTTTCATAAATCATTACAACGCCTTTGGCATCCTCCTCACTCATTCCAAGCTCCCTGAGCTTCTTCGTGAGCTCCACATCCTTGCCCTTTACCTCAACATCCGTTATCTCGCCCCTGACCATCGCCTGGTAAACCTCTTCAGGTAGCGGCTCGACCTCTATGTAGAACCGGTTGTGTTTGTTGGGACTCTTTCCCTCTTCAGGCCCTGCCTTGCTTCTTATGGTCTCGCGATAAACCACTATTGGGGGCGAGACCGATATCTCTATACCCCGGTCCTTCAGACCCCTCTCGACCTTTGCCTCTATGTGAAGCTCACCCAGACCGGATATGAGGTGTTCACCTGTTTCCTGATTTATCTCAACGGTGAGGGTCGGATCCTCCCTGCTTATCTTCCTTAAAAATTCTATCACTTTTGGAAGGTCCTTGGTGTGCTTTGCCTCTATTGCTTTGGTCACCACCGGCTCGAATATATGCTGTATCCCCTCAAATGGCTGTATAATTTTATCAGGATTGCAGAGGGTCTCACCAGAAAACGCATCAGATAGTCCCACAAGACCGACTATATTACCGGCAGGGACCTCTTCCATCGGTATTCTCTCCTGGCCCTTGTATATACAGACCTGCTGGACTCTCTGCTTCTTGTGCTGACCGACGAGATACACTTCCTGACCTTTCCTTATCCGACCGGAAAAGACACGGGCTGTGGCAACAGAACCTGCATGAGGATCATCATATATCTTGGTTATAACAACGGCCAGCTCCCCGTTCGGGTCACAGTTCAGCATCGCCTTTCCAACATCCGACTCAGGGTCACCGGGCCAGATTTTCTTTATCCTGTATTTCTGTGCTTCAACAGGATTTGGCAGGTGTCTTATAACCATGTCCAGAACTATGACATGAAGCGGGGCCTTCTCCTTCAATTCCTTATCATTTCCGGAGAGGCTCTTTTCAATTATATCCTTAAAGGTTATTCCGGTCTTCTGCATGTACGGGAGTGATATTGCCCAGTTCCTGAGAGCCGAGCCAAAGGCAACGCTCCCGTCCTCGACCTTCACGGTCCACTTCTTGTAGTCCTCCTCGGCGAATTACCTTATCAGGTTGTTAACCTCACCTATTATCTTCATGAACCGTTTCTGCATCTCCTCAGGTGTGAGCTCAAGCTCCTTTATCATCCTGTCAACCTTGTTTATGAAGAGAACAGGTTTAACCCTTTCCTTCAGAGCCTGCCTCAGAACCGTTTCGGTCTGTGGCATCGCTCCCTCAACAGCATCCACAACAACCACAGCCCCGTCCACCGCTCTCATTGCTCTTGTGACATCACCACCGAAATCCACGTGACCGGGGGTGTCTATCATGTTTATCAGATAAAAATTGTTCTCAAACTCGTGAACCATTGAAACGTTCGCGCTGTATATTGTTATCCCCCTCTCCTGCTCCTGAGCATCAAAGTCCATGAAGAGCTGTCTTCCGGCCAGTTCTTCGGAAATCATACCGGCGCCAGCCAGAAGGTTATCCGAAAGCGTTGTCTTTCCGTGGTCGATGTGCGCCACTATCCCTATGTTCCGGATAAACTCAGGTTTTTCCATCAGCTCTTTAGCCTTCTGTACAAGGTCAACCTTCTTTGCCATACAACCACCAAACGTGTTCTATTTTAACGGGCTAGGATTTAAATACTTTTCTTGAATCTTGTCAAGTTAAATAATTTCCGGTTCAATTATTTCTTATGAAGAGAATTGGGACCCTGGATATGAAGCTGGAGAAGGTCGAGGAGGGAATCCTATACTACAGAACAGATATCTCTATCAGCGGCAGAAAAACCTCAGCCCTCTTACCGAGATACCACCCATTTCTTGGATGGATAGAAATGTTCGGATTTCCACCCCAACACAGGTGGCTGGTTTTAAAATCAATGAAGCCCTTCGAGCGGAGCGCAAAACTCGTTGTGAACGGTGAGAAGTTCGATGAAGCCATCAGGTTCAACACATCCCCCCTCACCAGGGAACACCTCATATCGGTTCACAGAGAAAATAGGGATATGTTTGAAGATTTTCACTTTTACGAGAACTACTCAAATGTTCCTGAGGAGGTTATTGCTCGCGGTTACTTCTCACACTCAGACGGGATATACACGTACCTATCACGCGAGAGTGGATTTGATAGTGAGAGGCTGAACCTTCAGGAACCACCACTTGACCTCATAGAGGCTCAGGAGCATTTCATAGAGACCATGATAGGGAAATATGGAGAGCCAGATTCCATCTGGTTGAAGGAGTTCAGCGCTTCAGGTGTGAAACCTCCGCTCTACTACAGAATCTTTCCTGCAGATGATCTCTTTGAAGTGGAGGCTGCAAACGGGTGGATTCTGGAGCTCGGTTATCTGAACAAAGAGGGAGATGAAATAGACAGAATTCACGGTGAATGGCATAAACTCATGAGCGTGAACCAGAAACTCTTCTATGTAAAGGAGGGTGGATGGAAATCCAAAAATGTTGAGATTAATGGAGAAAATGTCAGGGTGAAGGACAGGTATAATAAGGAACTCTTCATTTACAAATAGAATTATCGGGCACCTTCCGCCTCTCTCTCCAGCCTCTCCTTCTCGGATATGGCAAAGGAATCTTTGGAGTTATTGTAAGCGTTTATTATCTCCTCGGCCAGATAGTCTGCCATTCCTTTATTACCTTTCATGACCTTCCTGTATGCTCCCTGGACCATGTATCTCAGAGCCAGGTCAACCCTTCTCTGGGGGGATGTTATGACCGCTTTCCTGGTGATTATTGAACCAACCCGATAGGAGCTGACCTCCTCCCTGAGCGCAGCGTTCTCCACAGCCTTCACGAAGACCTCTATTGGATTCTTCTTCAGTTTTTTCTCAATAATTTCGAAGCACTCCTTGACTATATTATATACAGCTTCACTGTGACCGGAACACTTGGCTGAGCTTATTCTGTGCCTCTTCCCCCGGTGACCCGGGACAAAGAGGTGGTTCATCAACCTTTCCACAATATTCACTTCTGATTTGTAAAATTGTTTCGAAGCATGTCTGCCATGTGATATCCTGGGGACCACAACCGGCTTGAGACTTATGTAATCCTTTATTCCCGGGTCCTTGACCTCAATACCTTCAGTGGACCATCTGTTGAACATCTTTATCTCGGACATGACATTACCTCTGTGGCTTCTGCTTCTTTCCTTTCAGGAGCTCTTCAAGTGAGATGCCGTTAACTTTTATGACCTTCCACTTCACACCCCAGAGGTCACCCATCGCACCACCCTGGCTACCACCAAGCCCTACAACTGTGACCTCATCGTGCTCATCTATGAACTGTATGGCCTTATCACCAGGAACGAAAGCCGTGATCTGCTTACCGTTCTTTATCAGCTGTATCCTAACGCACTTACGGAGAGCGGAGTTGGGTTGCTTTGCCTCAACAGTCCTCTTCTCCAGAACGATTCCCCTGGCCTGGGGTGCGCCCTCAAGAGGATCCTTCTTCTTCTTTATGTCAAGCATCCTGTTCTTGAAACCGGTCTCTTTCCATCTCATTCTCTTTCTGTTCGTCATCAACTTCCTTGCAGCAAACATACCTGGCATGATATCACGGCCCCACAAAACCACATTTCTCGCATTTATAATGGTTCTTGACACGCCTGCATTTCTTGCACCTTATTATTTCGGTCTCTCCGCAGTTTGGACACTCAAATCTGACAAAATCATCCTCGCTGATGAGATTTACCCCGCAGGTAGAGCATACTATCTCCATGTTGAACCACTTCAGATACTTCCTATAAAATGGGAATACATATAAAACTTTCGGATTCTTTCAGTTTCCGATTTGTAAAATTACTTCGTTTGTCAATTTTTATTAAGTTTTACTTCTAAAAATTACTCATGAAAGATTTCATAAATCTAACAATAGAAGATATAGAAAGGTTAAAAAAAGAATTGGAAAAAATGCATCAGAAAACGAGGGAAACACTCATTCCATTCATGAGCGAGAAAGATATTGATTTGCTGGAGAACACGACAGTGGAGATATCAGTAGAAATATCACACGATGAAAGAAAAACCACAGAAATAAAGGAGAGGTCCTTGGCGGATTATCTTTCCTTTAAGTTACAGAATCCTCAGTATGACGTCCCATTTGAGAATAAGGATGGAACTATATATACACATAATCCGGATAGTGTGGGGTTTTTCCAGCTTTGGCGGATGCATAACAGAGATATACTGCTAAGGTATTTAGAGACTTGTTGAAAACCCTTTCTATCAATATGCCCCAGTGGTGTAGCGGATAGCATAGGACCCTGCGGAGGTCCAGACCCGGATTCGAAATAAGGGCGCCGCACCCGCCCTTATCAACCCTTCCTCACCGAAAAGGAGAATTCCGGCTGGGGCACCATTGTAAGCCCTTCCACCTGCGGTGGAACCCCTTACCATTCCCACCC
>QMZU01000044.1 GCA_003663345.1 Candidatus Aenigmatarchaeota archaeon
CTTATCCATAGAGCGGGGTTTTTCTATCAGGGTTTTCTTCATCAAACCTTGCCCTGCTTGTTTGGATGCAGGGAGGGAATCCTGATTGTTTTGCTTTCTTGAATCCGAAGCCGCTTTCAATTCCTTTTCTGAGTCCTTCAAAACCACCTGCTGCTGCACAGAATCCACCAAACCACAGGATGCGCTTTATCCATTTCTTTATGTTGTTCCACGTCTCCCTTGCTTCTTTTATCTGCCTGTCCATCTGCTTCATGAACTCTGACTTAACGGGCTTCACCGTTATACTGCTCAGGCTTGTTTGAAGTGTTTCCTTTGCAAGGTTGTTTGAGTAAGTAACATAGACATTGAGTTCAAAGTCACAGATCTGCTCATCTGTAAACGTCTGATCCGGATTCCCCTTCTCAGGCTTATTCTCATCGCCAAGCTTTATGCCTGATGGTATTGAAAACTGAACCAAATAAAGATCTGTACCTTCCTTTTTCCTTATCATGCAGCCGTAGCTTTTCATTGAATGGCATCCATCAGAGCCCGGTGTTATATCACATCCTGTAACCCTTAAATCAACAGGCAGCTCACCCACAGTGTTAACAATCTCAACGGTTGCATTCAGATTGCTTGCTCCACTTTGACATCTACCCTCATAGCCCTGAATCTGTCACTCAGTTGAGCTTATGATATCATCCACAACATTTACAGCAAGTTCAAATTCCTCTTCCCCGGTTGCAACCCCAATATCTGTACTACCAGAGGCTGTCCCCTTGTTACCCTGAGCCTTGAATAGGATCTTGCCCTTACCTGTGCTGCATTCTGTAAACATGACAGGTGTTATGCTTACAGAACATGTGTAGTACTCATCCCAACCACCATACTGGTTTTCCATCCATTCCCAGTTGCTAGGTTTGCATGATATGTAAAGTATATCCCCCTGCTTACCCCACCAGCTAGGCTTTGTTATTATCTTGTTCTTGCTTGAAACCTCAAGCTTGAACTGCCAGCTAAGCTCATCATCCCTGCTCTTGTGAACAAGGTTTGCATTCCTGATGATAATATCAATATCAAATGTGTTCTCCTTAAGGCATAAAATAGTCCTTGCCCTTCCAACAACCTCAAGATATGGCTTGAGTGGTGGAGCTTCAACAGAAACCTTACCACTTGCTGATAATCTGTAAATCTTCTCCTTGCTAAGTGTAAGGTTCGCAACCAGATCAAATTTCCTTACCTCGCCAGGAGTAAAGGCTGAGCAGTCAACCTGATTTGAAAGCATGCCCTCAGTAATACCTTCACAGTTTATGGTTGTTCCAGAAACCTTGCAGTAGTCAGCAACATTACCAACCTCTTGGTTATTAAAGTATATCTTTCCTCCAGTCAGCCTGAAATCCTCAAGGTTGTAAACAGAGATTGAGAATGAAATCTTTTGATTTGGATTCGCCTGGGGGTGACCCTTACAGTATATCTTGTCTGGTGATATGGATGTTATCTCTGCAGATGGTGTTACAGGCCTGACAATTACGGATGTTTCATTTGTAAGTGTTATCATTCCGCTTGCGGATGTCACCCTTACTCCAAAGCTTAGCTTTTCCTCAACCACATTTGAAGTGGTGTAGCCAGAAGGTGTTTTTATCTCAAGCTCACAGTTGAACTTGTAGGGTATTGATTCATCCTCTTTGCATGTTCCTCTTTTTATCCATTCATTTGTGATAACTGAAGGACTGTGACCAATACCATTTGCATCAGCATTGTGTATGAAGAATTCAAGGCTTGCAGTTGTTGCATTCCCTACAGTAACTTCAGCTATTGGGGCTGGTGTATAAATCTCAATCCATGGCTTAACATAGCTTGCTTCCTTAACTGCAAGCGTGTATGGAAAGCTTAGCTGCGTGTTCTCAACAGAGAAGAGAACATTCACCCAATCATTGGCATAGTTCCTTGGAACATTAAACTCAAGACCCCTGCATTTGTACCAGTCCCTGTAAACCAATCCTGATCTTTCCTCGCTTGCAGTTTTTGTGCAGGACATCTTTAGATCGGTTTGTTCAAGGTAGCTATAGCTGAAGGATGGAGTGGATGAAAGCATACCAGGGTTTGTTATGTAAAGGATTACATCAATCTTTGATTTCTCTCCCTTAAATACATAGTTTGGATAGACCCTCTGAACCTGCATATGTGGCTCAGGAAGCATTATGCTTATGCTCTGGAATGTTTCATACCAGCTTTTATCAATCTCAAACCTTATTTTAAGTGTCAGGGATTCTTTCATCCTTCCACATATATCATCCCTTGGTATGACGCATCTAAATCCATTGCCTTGTTGCATGCATGTCATATCCGAATATCTTCCTTCATCAAGTGCATACTGCTTCTTTGTAACCTTATCAAGCCCTGCATTCTCAACCTTTACAAAAACATAAAGGTCGCCTGAACTATCAGGAGAGCAATCAAACCTTTTTGGGTCAAGCTCGGTTATGCTTATACTGGGCTCAGGCGCTGGAAGAACAATCTCAAATGGGTAGTTGGCTTCAAGTGTTTCTGGCTTTCCATTCACATAACCATCAAGTGCAACTGTGAGATATCTTGTACCGTATATGCCTGCAGGAATGTCAAGTGTTGCAGTACACCTGTAATACCTAACAGTTGGATATTCCTTATCAAGTGTACAGCTTATGCTTGAGTATGCCTTGTCAAGATATTTATATCTAAAATTTGAATCACTATATTCTATACTACTCGGCATTACAAGGCTTGCAAGTACTGTCACATCATAGCTATTTCCTGCCACAAGCTTTTCAGGTGTTATGCTGGTAATGTCAAGGCTTGGTGGAGGAAATATAACAGCTATGCTTGCCTCACTGCTCTCAAGCTCAAGTTGAGAATACACAAACTTGAATTTAAGCACCAAAGGATTTGTGTTTTCCCCACATACCATATCCTTATCAAACCTGCATGTATATTTGTTTGCATATCTTGAGCACTGGATTTGCTTATAGTCCTGGTTGTTGAATGAGTAGTATATGGTAGGGCTTCCTGCAGGTTCATTGTTAACCATAAGCCTGACCTCAAGCTGGGAATCAATCCTGCAGTCAAACGGATCAGGCTCAACACTCTCAATAACCAAGGATGGCTGAGACTCTGCAACTGTTACTGTAAATGGACTGCTCTCAAGCATCACATTGTTTGCATAGTTAAAGTGAAGAACTATATTTGGGGTTGAACCAAGCTGCTCGCAGTTTGGTATTGAATCTATCTTTATTTTGCAGATATAGCTGTAAATATCTGTCTGGCTTGAAAGATAACAGCTTATTGCAGGGGGGTCAACCTCTATACCATTTATCTTGTAAAAGTATGCAGGACTCCCCTGGTACATCCCTATATCTGATGGATTCTCAACATGGGCATTAACAGTTATATAACCAGTATCAGAACATGATATCATCTGCGGGGTAAAGCTGTCTATAACAAGCCTTGGAGTCACTCCAGGCTGACCGCATTTGCATGAAGGTGTGCACAGACCTGGACATGCAGAATCATCAGTACCATCACATTCCTCACCTGCCTCCCTTATATTATTACCACAAACAGCTCCACCAGCAAGTTCAACATATCTATAGAACATAACAGGAATTGCAATCTTGTTTGATTCTGCAAACAAAAAGGATATATCCTTATCTAAGCCAGAGTATTCATTGTCCTCTATTTTATTGATGTAAAAATCTGGGTTCTCAAGCCCTGATTTATCAATCTCATTAAAGTTTGCCTTTATCTCATAGACCCTTACAACACCATTGTTATCAACAGAGCTGAACTCAGCTGATTCAAGCCAGTTGAGAGGTATTGCATAGTTGGTTTCAATGTAATTAACAAGCTTTGAAACATCTATGCCAGGTTTTGCATTAAGCTTTAGCTTAGGCTCATAGCTCCTGACCTCAAATGTACTTGGCCCAGTACGTTTAACTATGTCAAAACTTGCTGTCCAAAAATCTATGTTATTGTAGCTTACCTTTGCAAATATTATAAAATTTGCTGTATTATCCATGCTTATATCGTTCCATACATATGTTTCATCTATCCACACCTCTTCACTTGCAGGATTTGCATATATCACAGGATCTGGTAGATTCTGAATGCAATCATAGGGATTAAAGTTAAAGCATTTGTAAAGATATACCTTTTTTATAACCCCTACCGATTGGCTAAGTTTTATATTTATATACCTTGTATTCTGCCTGAATGGAAATGTGTAGCTTTTTCCTATCCATTCCTTGAATGTTTTTAGTTGGGCAATTGCTTGCTTGTTTCCATTAACATATATGTTGATATTTATTGCTGATACAAATGGGAGTGAAAAAACAAGATAGATTGAAAAGATTGCAATAATCTTTATTAAAAGCATAGCTTTAGCATTCATCTTCCTTCACCACACCTCCACATTTATTCTTTACAAGATTAAATAATTTATTTGTTTCTGTTGCATTAATATTCCCTTGGGCATTGATAACATCAGGCAGGTAAACATATAAATCAGTAACCCCTTCATTTATACTTACCTCTTCGTTAAAGTATCCGGTAACAAACTGGGTTTGATTATTTACCAAATTACCACTAACATTGTAAGTTACAGGGTAAAGTAAGCTCGTGTTTGCTGAACTTGATATTGCCCCTTCATCATTTTGATTGAAAAGAATAACAGGTACAACATTTGAGTAACCAAAGTCCGGATACTCTGGTACAAATGTGAGTGTTACAAAATAGCTATTATCAATCTCAACTGGCTCATTTGTTACAGAATAGCTTGCATATCTTCCATTACTCCAAGAACCTGAACCCTGGATGGGAACTCTATAAAAATGCAGAGCTATTTTGTTCCCTTTCTTTATTTCTATTGTTATGTTTTCCAGCTCATCATGGCTGTAGAATTCTCCATATTCAACATATCCCTCCTTCATCAGTCTTAGAACACTATCAATACATGGTATAGCAACGCTAAGTCTTCCATTTGCATCTGTCCTACCAAGGCTGCATATGTAGTACATAACATTTACCCCCTCAACAGGATTTCCTTCAGAGTCAATAACAGTAATATTTGCATGGCAGTCAAGGTTTTTCATACATATTTCTTCATACTCCTTTGCTTCAACCCCCTTCCCCTCCATAAGATTACCTTTACATGCAAATGCATAGTTATCAAGTATGTTTACCATAGATGCAAACATAAACAGCTTTCCTTCTTTCTCATCCTCAACCCTTGTTACTATCGGAAATCTAAGGGTATACTCTATACTGCCTCTCATAACACATACAGGCACAAGTGGTACACTTGGTAATGCTGTAAATATTGCAGGGCTAGGGTTTGCATAAAAGTTTGAATCAAGATCCCAGCTTGAGGGATAGTCAAAACTGACCTTAAACTCAGGATACACTTTATTGTTTACCATAAATATGTTATACATTGGTTCATCTCCAGCTGCAAGTACGTTTCTTCCAAACACTATATGAGAGGGGAACCTTTTAAGGAACCATTTCATATCTGAAAGCATTTCATCCCTTGTTTTTATAAATGTTTCACCACATCTATTAAGCAATACATAAACCTCTGGCTTATTAATTCTGAAAAGAAGACCGAGAAAAGTTGCTTCAAAAAACCTTGTCTTATTAACCTCTGTTGTGAAATCCCTTGCAAATTCTATTACTTTCTTAATTCTTGTTGGTAGACTTAGGGTATATTCATCTACTTCTTGACCCCCTTCAATCTTTGTCTTCATTCTAACAGTTACATCAAGTTTTTTGTCTGAGAGAAATGTATCTATGCCTACTTGGTTTAGGTTGAACATTACCTTTTTACCAAAGAATTCCATTGTACTTTTGAAATTGTTTTCTATATACTCCTTCAATCCTTTTTTTATCTCATCCTCAACGTTAGGATAGTAAACATAATCACAGTCATACCATATTGGCACATCATAAAAATCATACTTAACTGTTTTGACTCCAGAGAGCTTGTAATATCCTCCATTCCTGTAAATTTCTTGCAAAACATCTCTAACACCATTTCTCAAACTATGGGTTATCGCATCCTTTATTGTTTCTATCTCCTTCTGTCTACCGGTGCCACTTGGTACTGCCTGTTTTATACCTTGTTGACTCATAAAGAGATACGCAACAACTGCTATAACAATAACACCAAGTATTGCAATAAACTCAACC
>QMZU01000045.1 GCA_003663345.1 Candidatus Aenigmatarchaeota archaeon
GAAACCCAGAAAGTAAAAGAAGTGTAAAAACTGAAGCGAGGAAAAGTCTCATAGAAATTAATTTGAAAAATTATTTTATAACTTTTAACTTTTTACCTTCTTTCACTCCTTCTTTTTGTTCAGGTTGCAGAACTGACATTGCCCGTTCTGAATCCAGAAGCATCTGTGACCAAAACACTCTCCCGTACTCTGGTAAAAGAAGCATACGGAAACCTCTCTGCCCTTTCTCTCAACCATGGGCTTCTGGACTCTGACAAGGTCCTGAAGGTTACGAATAGCCATTCTCATAACACACCCCCCATTTATATTTTCTTTCTGCTATATAAAGGTTTTATATTAACTCGAATTTTTGAGTTAATTATTCCTCATCCCTTACCTTTCTTTCAACCTCTTCCTCTATTCCGAGCTTGTCCACTATCTCCTTGTACCTGTTCCTTATGGTCACTTCCGTGACCCCCACAACATCGGCCACTTCCCTCTGCGTCCTCTTCTCGCCGTTCAGCACAGCCGCTATGTAGAGCGCAGCTGCTGCTATTCCTGTCGGTCCTTTACCGGATGTTATGTCATGAGATTTTGCTTTCTCGAGAATATCTATTGCCTTGGCCTGTGACTCATCACTGAGCCCGAGCATCGTGGCGAACCTGGGTATGTAATCCTCTGGCTGGGATGGAAGTATCCTTATTCCGAGTTCCCTGCAGACGTATCTGTATGTCCTTCCTATCTCCCTCTTATCCACACCGGATGCCTGTGTAACCTCGTCGAGGGTTCTGGGTGTCTTATGTTCCCTGCAGACCGCGTAGAGCAGTGCAGCTATAACAGATTCCATACTCCTTCCTCTGACAAGACCCTTATCAACAGCTTTTTCGTAGAGCTTGGCAACCTCTGTGTGAACCGATTTCGGAAGACCAAGATAAGAAACGAGCCTCTGAAGTTCCGAGAGTGCAAAACTAAGATTTCTGTCCTTACTCTCAACAAGGCGCTTCTGCCATTTCCTGAGCCTGTAATACTGTGCCCTCTTCTTTGCCGGGACCTTGAAAAGTTCACCGGGCCCCTTGCCTATCTCAGTGGTGATACCTTTATCATGTTTGGTTGGTGTGAGCGGCGCTCCGGCCCTTGCCCTATCCTCCTTCTGCTCCTCATCAAAGGCCCTCCACTCCTGGGTGAGATCTATCATACTATCCTCTATCACCAGTCCGCACTTGGAGCAGATAAGTTCTGCTCTTGATTCATCCTCCTCAAAACTCGTGCTTCCGCAGTCAGGACATACGCGGGTTGATTTGGCTTTCTTTGCTCTATCCACCAGCATAACATCACCATTAACTCAAACACAAGAGTTTAAATTTTTCACCCCCACACTGTAATGAAATTTATGTCATAAGTCATATATAAAGTTTTCGGTTCGTTTAACTACTGATTTTGGGTTAAAATCTCTGAATCTTGAGCCGTCTTCCTTAATGTAACGGTATCATATATAAAGATTTCGGTGGTTTTCCGGAAAGGATTCTGGGTAACTTTTTATTAATCCCAGCACAAATTATCCTTTGATGAGAATAAAAGCCGGTGACAGGGTTAATGATGTTCTGAACTCCGTTCTCAGGAAGGTAGCTCCGACAGCCGAGGAGAGAAAGGAGGTCCTTAAACTCCACAGGAATGTTCTTCACACAGCCGAAATAGTCTGTGAGGGCTTGAGGGTTAAACCGATGATGTGCGGGTCCATAGCTAAAGATACGTGGTTGAAGGGTCACAAGGATTTTGACCTCTTCCTTCGCTTTCGTGAGAGCACGTCACGGGAGAATCTTGAGGAGTACGGTCTGAAACTGGGAAAGGAGATAATCAACCGTCTGGGTGGGACATATGAGATAGCTTACGCAGAGCACCCGTACATAAGGGGTTTCTTCAACGGTCACAGGATAGATATAGTCCCTGCTTTTGATGTGAGGAACCCGGGAAGGATTAAAAGCGCTGTTGACAGGACACCATATCATGTTCGGTATGTTAACCAGAACTTGGATAGAGGACTTGTTAATGAGGTACGGCTTTTGAAGCAGTTCTGTAAGGGTATAGGTGTTTACGGGTCGAACCTCAAGGTCCGGGGTTTCTCCGGATACCTCTGCGAACTTCTGATCATAAAGTACATCAAATTCAGGAACCTCGTGGAGGATGCTGCGGACTGGTGGCCCGGAAAGGTCATAGACATAGAGGGTTTTTACAGAAGCGAGAAATATCTGAGGGAGAAGAAGTTTCCGGGGGATGCGCTGATCGTGGTTGACCCTGTGGACAGGAACAGGAACGTTGCTTCTGTCCTCAGCTCTGAGAACTTCATCTGGTTCGTTAAGAAGTGTCAGGAGTTTGTGGAGGAACCCAATGAGGATATCTTCTTCGGGAAGCCCAGATATGAGATGACACTTCGAGGGATTGCGGAGAAATTGAGGGAGCGCGGGACAGAGTTTCTGATGATATACTTCGCCGCCCCTGAGGAGGTTCACAGGGACATACTCTGGCCACAGATGAGAAAGCTCCTGAAGAGGATAGAGGATGTTCTGAAGGATGGTGGTTTCAGGCCTCTGAGAAGCGATATATGGAGTGATGAAACAAACTGTATTTTGATCTTCGAGATGGAGGTGGATGAGCTACCTGCTGTGAAGGAGGTTCTTGGTCCGTCCATATTCGACAGAAAGAACAGCGAAGGGTTTTTGAAGAAGTATCGTGGAAAGAAAATCTTCCTCCAGGAGAACAGATGGGTTGCGGAGACCGAGAGAGAGTTTCGAAGAGCGATAGAGTTGATCAGGGATTTTCTGAGCGGTGATGAGGATGAACTTAGAGGAAGGGGTGTTCCGAAAGACCTTGCAAGGGTGATTTCGGAGGACGTAGCCGTGGCCGACAGGGTCCACTGCTTCAGGTTCTTCCGCAGGTATCCGGGTTTGAGATCCTATATGAATGAATACTTCCACAGGAGTCTTGGTTGAATGATAGAGGTGCTGATGCTCCTGGCCGGGTTGCTGGTTCTTTACAAGAGCAGCAGGTGGGTTGTAGAATATTCGGTGAGGATATCTGAGGTTCTGAAAGTAGGAACTTTCACTGTTGGTTTCATCTTCGTTGCCATAACCACATCCCTACCTGAACTATTCGTCTCAGTATTCTCAACTCTCAAAGGAGAGGCTGGGTTGGCTGTGGGTAACGTCATCGGTTCAAACATTTCAAATTTAACACTTGTGCTGGGTCTCTGTGTCTTTCTTGGAGGCACGATATATCTTGAGAAGAGGGATGTTCTGGAGCTGGTGGAAATACTCTTCATCTCATCACTGGTCCCGCTTTTCTTCTTAAGGGGTTATCTTGGAACCATTCACGGTGTGGTGCTGATCGCGCTATTCCTCTTCTTCCTGAAGAAGCTGTTCGGTGAGAGAAGAATACCGGGCCCGCCAAAGAAAGGGAACCTCTGGGAGATATTCGTCAAGTTCTTCTTCTCGGTCGGGATACTTCTGGCTGCCTCTGAAGTTGTGGTGAGAAATGCGATAGATCTGTCCTATACATTCAATCTCTCGCCAGAATTCATAGGCATCACCGCTGTTGCTCTCGGCACATCTTTACCTGAACTCTCCGTGGACCTGAGGTCGGTCAAGGAGAAGAGATACAACCTTGCCCTCGGTGACCTCTTCGGTTCCTGTATAATGAACATAACACTTGTTCTCGGATTGACCTCCCTACTGAACCAGATACCCCTTGACCTCAGACCCTTTTACGGGAGCATTCCTATACTCCTGATAACAACGATGAGCGTCTGGTACTTTCTCGATAGAAACAATAAGATAACCAAGACGGAGGCAGGGGCGCTCTTCCTGATATACGCTCTCTTCATTCTTCAGGAACTGGGGATTCTGGTGCTCTTTTCTTAAACCTTTCTCTCAAAAGAATAATCATGAGGGTTTTTCTGTTACTGGGCGGTTTCCACCCTGAAATGGGTGAGAAGGAGGCAGAAGCACTGGGCCTCTCCGTAGAGGAAAGAACAGGAAGGCTACTTATCGGTGAGGTGAAGAACCCGGAAGTTCTCGGGAGACTTGGTTACTCCAGATGGGTATGCGAGTTCAAAGATTTTGAGTGCAGGGACTTCAGCTGGGTCAGAACCCCGTATGCCGTGAGGGTGAGAGCGCTTGTGAAGGTCGAGGATTTTGAAAAATTGAAATCAAAGCTTGAGGACATGGTCTGGTTATCATTACCGGAACCGAAAGTTGATCTGGAGAACCCGAAGGATGTTGTGGTCTTCATCATCACAGAGAAGGGTATTTTATGTGGAAGGGAACTTTTTAACTTTTCATCGAAGGAATTCACAAAAAGGCACATCAAAAACAGACCTTTCTTCTACCCCATATCTCTCCATCCCCGCGAGTCCAGATGTCTCGTGAACCTCAGCGGTGTCAGACCCAATGAGAAGCTCCTCGACCCGTTCTGCGGAACCGGAGGCATCCTTCTCGAAGCTGCTCTGATGGGCATAGATTCATACGGTCTGGATATTAGGAGGGATATGGTTAAGGGAAGCAAGAAGAACCTCAAGGCTTTCGGTGTGAGCGCGACGATTCTTCAGGGAGATGCAAGGAGGATCGAAAAGGTGTATGATTTCAAATTCGATGCGGTAGTGACAGACCCGCCCTACGGGACGGCCTCTTCCCTTTGCGGGGCTGAGAGGGAGGAGCTCTATAGGGATTCTCTCAAGAGTATTCACTCTGTTCTAAAACCCGGAAAGAGGTGCGTGATGTGTGCACCCCAGGAGCTGAACCTTGAAAAAATCCTCCGAGACTTGAACCTTTTCAAAATAAAGTGGAAGTTTTCTGAAAGGGTGCATAAGAACCTCACGAGGGAGATATTTGTTCTGGAAAAAAGTTAGGATTCAGAAGCACACAAAGGGTATGTTGAAAATATGACCATCGGTTGTATCCCTGTCAAAGGTATCCAGATTCGCTATTAGCGCTCTCTTTGGTCTGTAATGCTGAATGAAACTCCTGAAAGAGCGCGTGACCTTTGGCTTCCTTTTCACCTCTATTGGAATGATTTCCTTCCCGAGTTTTAAAACAAAATCAACCTCGGCCTTTGATGTTGTGCGCCAATACCTCACCTCGTAATATCTTTTCAGCTGATTGTGTACAAAATTTTCATACAGTTTATCAAAGTCCGGATTCTCGAAATTCTCCAGAAGATAGTTCCTGATACCATAATCAACAAAGTACAACTTCGGATTCTTTCTTATTTCATTCACCAGGTTCCTGTAAAATGGTTTGACCACAAATATGATGAAGGAGTCTTCAAGTAAGGGCATGATACTTCTCACCTCATGGTACTTCAACCCCGAGTTTCCACTCAACATTTCATATTTGATCACATTTCCAGAAACATATGCTATTGCTTTCAATAATCTCACGACCCTCTCCCTGTATCTGGCCCCATACAGACCTGCGATGTCCTTCTCCACGTAGGTTATGAAGATATTCTTCAAGAGCTCCTTCTTCTTCTCCTTGCTCCTCTCAAGCACTATTCTTGGATAAGAGCCAAAGGTCAGATACTCCTGCAAGAGTATGTTGAGGTCCTCAAGGAAAACAGTCTCCTTTGGTTCGATTTCGTTCCTCAGATCGACCCGTATCCTTTCATACAACCTCAGATACTTCTTATCTTTACTTCTTAGAAATTCAGAGAAGCTAAAGGGGTATAGGTTTAAGAAAATAACCCTTCCCACAAGATATGCACCAAGATTTATAAGGTCAAATGAGGATGAACCGGTTATAATTATTTTTATTCTCTCGAAGGAATCAAAAATCAGTTTCAGTCTTTTTCCAATATCCTTCACATACTGCACCTCGTCCAAGAGAAAATACTGCTTCTTATCAGAAGAGGTGTAGAATTCAACAAATTCTTTCGGATTCTCCTCAAATTTGATTCTCATCAAGTCATCTTCGAAATTGATGTAGTGAATATTATTCTCATCGACTCCTCTATTCTTCAGAATATCCTTGATTCTCATTAAAAGCGTTGTTTTCCCGGACTGCCTTGGACCCCTTATTGCTATTATCTCCCTGCTTTCCAGCCACCTTTCTATATCCCTTTCTATATCCCTTTGTATATAGACC
>QMZU01000046.1 GCA_003663345.1 Candidatus Aenigmatarchaeota archaeon
ATATTGAAGAGGACAGGGAGACAAAACTTTACAGAAAAATAGTTGAGATGCTTGTCGAGGAAGGTTTCGTTAACTTCATAGCAGATAGCGCCATCAAACAACACATAATTTCAAACTCAATCTTCTGTCAGATAGCTCCTGTCAATGGAGTGATAAAACCCATTAAGGGATATGGAGTGGATAAAGACGACTTAAAGAAAATATCAGAAGAGCATAAATCCAATTACGTATTCTTGGAATATTTCGACAAAGATTATACCACACTCACTCCTGTAAGAATAATAGGCAATGCAGAGATAGACATTCTAAAAAAGACATTTAGCGGAAAGATAGACGACAAGGAGATGTATGAAGCAATATTTGGATTACTCGGAATAGACGAAAAAGACCTGGAGATAGATTACCTATCATTCTATCAAAAGAGTGATCCAGACTCCTCCAAAATATTCAAAGATAAGTTCAGGTTTTTAAGTCCGGATTCCAGGGAGAAGGTGATTGAAGATATCCTCAAAATAGAAGAGCCGAATCCCGATATAGATGAATGGCTCTCTGAGAATTATTCCGATGTTATCAAAAAGGTCGGGAGAATGTTGATAGAGTAGGGTTAAACTGGGTACTTTACCTTCACCGAACCATATCTTATAATAACCCTGTAACTCCTCCTTCTCATCGATTCCAAGAAACTTGTGAAGAATTTAGGATTCTTGAGGAACAGTTTACCCGCCTCCAGAAGGTCGTGTATCTCTACGTAAAATATGTTTTTCTTGAAAACAAGCCGCGCAACCTTTTTCCTCCCCACATGAATACCCATATCAAGGGTTCCGGAGAACTCTTCCAACAGGTTTTCGAACATTCCCATCACTTTGTGACAAGCCGGAGCTTTACGTTCCCGCTGACCTCCAGAGTCACACCTGCCACCTTCACCTTCAAACCGTCCAGGTCTACCTCAACACTCTCATCAATCCCCATAAGACCCTTCAGAATACTGTGGATATCTCCACTTTTCTCCGCCATTCAATCACCATTATAAATTAGACGGTTCATATTTAAATCATGCCTCTTACGGAGATAGTTGTTGGCAGGGACAGGGAGGATCTGGAGAAGTATGGAAAGGAAGGAACAGTCTTTCTCGGCAAACACATCGTTGGTGAGGGTGAGGAGATGCATCTCACCAACCCTGTACATATGGATGTTGCCAGACCTCACGTGATGCTGATATGCGGTAAAAGGGGTCAGGGAAAGAGCTATACAGCCGCTGTTATGATAGAGGAGATGCTCCAGTTACCGGAAAACATCAGAAACAACCTCTCCATACTGGTTATAGACACAGCCGGCATATTCTGGTCATTGAAGAATCAAAACGAGCAGCAGTTTGAAGAGCTGAACAGATGGGGTCTGAAGCCGAGAGGGTTTGATGTGAGTGTTTATATTCCAGAGGGTTTCAGAAGGGAATTCGACAGGAAAGGTATACCTTATGACTCTGTCTTCTCGATAAAACCGAGTGAATTGACGGTTGAGGACTGGTCCCTTGCCTTTGGAATATCACTCTTAGAACCCATGGGCATACTTCTGGAAAGGGTCCTCAAGAGATTGAAAGGAACGGATTACTCCATTCACAGAATAGTGAGGGAGATAGAGAGGGACCAGAGAGCCAGCAAGCAGGAGAAAGAAGCGCTGGAAAACAGATTCATCTCCGCAGCTGACTGGGGAATTTTTTCGGACACCGGCTTCGAAATCTCAGAACTTCTGAAACCAGGCAAGGTTTCTATAATGGATGTTTCGCTCTTCTCGGGATTGAGCGAGGGATGGTCTGTGAGGAGTTTGTTCGTGGGTTTACTGGCAAGAAGAATATTCGAAGTTAGGACAATCGCCAGAAGGAAAGAGGAGATATCAACGATAGAAGGAGGCGCCGAAAGAGAGGTTCCATTAACATGGATGATAATAGATGAAGCACATCAGTTTCTTCCCAATGGAGGAACAACAGCAGCATCCGACCCTCTACTCACGATAGTGAAACAGGGCAGGCAACCGGGGATTTCCACGGTTTTCATAACCCAGAGACCGAATAAGCTTCATGAGGATGCGATAAGCCAGGCGGATATCGTTCTCTCACACAGACTCACGGCAAAACCTGACCTGGAGGCGCTCAGGAACATAATGCAGACCTATCTTCTATACGATATCGAGAAATACATAAACGCCCTGCCGAGAAGAAAGGGGGCTGCTATAATTCTTGATGACAATTCAGAGAGAATATACGAGATGATAGTCAGACCTCGACTGAGCTGGCATGCCGGAGGTACACCGAGCGCCCTCGAGATGAGGGAGTGATTTATATTTTTGAAGTCAATTATCTCCTGAAGAAGGTGTCAGAATGGAATATGTTGATTATCCATTGATAAAGCCACAAACACTTGAGAAGAGATTATATCAGGAGACGATTCTCTTCTCTGCTGCCAAGACCAACACACTTGTGGTTCTTCCAACCGGTCTTGGAAAAACAGCCATAGCAGTGCTTCTCGCTGCTCACCGATTGAACAAAGTTGGGGGAAAAATTCTCTTTCTGGCTCCTACGAGACCGCTCGTGGAGCAGCACAGGAAAAGTTTTCTGAAGTTTCTTGAAATACCTGAAGAGGAGATGTTCGTCTTCACAGGTAAAACTGGACCTTCCGAAAGGGCTAGAATATATCCGAAGAGCAGGTGCATCTTCGCCACACCACAGGTGATTCAGAACGATATAATAGCCGGGAGAATAGACCTCGGGAGTTTTTCCCTTCTGATATTCGATGAGTGCCACAGGGGTGTGAAGGATTATCCCTATCCCTTCATAGCTGAGAGGTATATGAATGAGGCACCGAACCCGAGAATACTTGGACTCACCGCATCACCCGGAGGTTCCCGTGAGAGGATCGATGAGATATGCAGGAACCTTTTCATTGAAAAGGTTGAGGCAAGAACCGAAAATGACAGTGACGTTAAACCATATGTTCAAGAAATAACTACGGAATGGATCGAGGTGGAGTTTCCTGATGAATTCAGAAACCTCAAAAGACTTCTCGAAGAGATATATTCCGAGAGGATGGAGAAACTGAGAAGATGGAGGTTCGTTGAGAAGACAGGTCTTTACAAGTCAAGGTTGCTGGAGTTACAGAGAAGATTGCAGTCAAAGATATCCAGAGAGGCGAAACCGGACCACGTTCTCTTCCATGCACTCTCTGTCACGGCCGAAGCGATAAAGGTTGAGCATGCCATAATGCTTCTTGAGACACAGGGCGTGAAGCCGTTGCTGAGCTACTTGAAAAGGTTGAGAACGCAGGCTGAAAAGGGCAAGAACAAGGCAGTTAAAAGGTTAATGAACGACAAAAGAATGAAGTTCGCATTTATAGAGGCGTACAACCTCGCCGGCGAGAAGAGAGAACATCCCAAACTGGAAAGATTATGTAAGGTTGTGGAGGAGGAGTTGAAGAGAAAAGAGGACTCGAAGATAATGATATTCTCCAATTACAGGGATATGGTCAGGGAGATAAAAAAGGCTCTGGAAAAGGTTGAGGGATGCAGACCTGTGGAATTCGTTGGACAGGCAGGTGAAACAGGTCTCTCGCAGAAGGAGCAGGTCAGGATAATACAGAGTTTCAGGGACCTTGAATACAACTGCCTCATAGCCACATCTGTAGGTGAGGAAGGTTTGGATATACCATCTGTTGACCTCGTGATATTCTACGAGCCGGTGCCATCCGAGATAAGAACCATACAGAGAAGGGGGAGAACTGGAAGGCAGAGACCCGGAAGGGTTGTGATTCTGATGACGAAAGGAACCAGAGACGAGGCATATTACTGGAGGTCCAAGCACCGCGAGAGGAGAATGAGAGGCGTCCTCATGAGTTTAAACCAGCAGAGTATTGAGGATTTTACAGGTGAGTGAATGGGTGCGCAGAAAGTTCTCAAACCAGAGGGCAAGGTTCTGATAATCGTGGATAACAGGGAGTTCCAGACAAAGGTTGTCAGAGAACTCTCCCGTCTGGGCTGCATCATGACACCCAAACAGCTGGAGGTTGGAGATTACATACTATCCGAAAGGGTCTGTGTGGAGAGGAAAACATCTTCTGATTTTGTGAATTCAGTGATAGATGGGCGGTTGTTCTCACAGCTGAAAGAGCTGCTCAGGAACTTCGAGAAACCCCTTCTCATCATTGAGGGTAACAACCTCTACATACACAGAAATGTTCACCCTAATGCGCTCCGCGGCGCACTCGCATCCGTGGCTGTTGATTACAGGGTACCGATACTCTGGACATCCTCAGAAGAGGAAACGGCCTCACTTCTCTACTGGATAGCCAGAAGGGAGCAGATGGAGGAGCAGAGGAGTATTTCGATAAGGGGCTCGAAGAAACCCATGAGTCCTGATGAGCAGCAGGAGTACCTCATCTCCGGTCTTCCAAATGTGAACTCCAAGATCGCGAAGCGACTTCTTGAATTCTTCGGTACTCCAGAGAAGGTCTTCACCGCAACGGAGAAGGAGCTCCAGAAGGTTGAAGGTATTGGAAAGGTCCTGGCTGGAAGGATAAGAAATATTCTAACGAAGAAATACAGAGGTGATTGATTGTTCAGGGGAAGGAGTTTGATAGTGGCGTGTGACGTATCCATGGAACTCTTCAAAAGAATACTCCGTGAGACATACGATATGGATGAGGTTGGTGGATATAAACTCGGTTTCTATCTGGGGCTGAGGTACGGTTTAAAGGAAGTGGTTGAAGTTGCCAGAGAATTCACGGACAAGCCACTGATATACGACCATCAGAAGGCAGGCACCGATGTTCCCCACACAGGAGAGCTCTTTGCAAAGGTCTGTTCAGATGCAGGAGTGGATTCAGTGATACTCTTTCCCCAGTCAGGTCCGGAAACCCTGAAAGAGTGGATCAGGGCAGCACAGGAAGAGGGTCTTGGGGTGATGGTCGGTGGACTGATGAGCCATAAAGGCTATCTCAAAAGCGAGGGCGGTCTGATAGATGATGAATCTATGATGAAAATATACACAGAGGCTGCTGAGCTTGGTGTGAGGGGGTTTGTTGTTCCGGGCACAAGGATCGATTGGATTAAAAAAATAAGTGTAACCTTGAAAGATTTCAATCCAACCTATTTCATTCCGGGTCTGTTCAGACAGGGGGGATCTGTGGAGGAGGTGGGAAAGATTCTTGACTCCTTCCATCCTATCATCGGTAGAGAGATATACGAATCGGATAATATCAGGGAGACCGTTTCAAAAATATATTCACAGTTGAAAGGGTGATTCGAATCAAGAGAAACCTGATAGTCGGGATTGACCCGGGAACAAAAGCGGGTGTTGCAGTTCTGTCACTGCGCGGAAAAGTTCTTGGCTTGGAGAGCAAGAAGAACTTCGGTTTCGATTCGATGGTTGAGTTCATACTCAAACATGGCTCCCCTCTGATAATAGCAACTGATAGAAAGAAGGTTCCCTCAAGAATAGAGAAGCTCGCTGCTGCTTTTGATGCGAAGATATTCTCTCCGGAAAAGGATATGACAGGTGTGGAGAAACAGGAGTTAACCAAAAAGTTCGAGGTCAAGGATGACCACCAGAAGGATGCGCTCGCCTCGGCGCTCGCTGCTTTCAAGGTCAACAGGAAACAGCTGAAGCAGATAGAGAGGACTCTTGAGAATCTGAGTCTGAACAGATACTTTGAGGATGTATGCGAGATGGTGATGAAAGGGAAGGCACACAACATTGCAGAGGCGATAGAGAAGCTCATGGAGAAGGAAAGAAAACCTGTGAAGAAAAAGAAGGATGAAGGTTTGAAGGAGGTCGTGAAAGAGAGGGAAAAACAGGACCTGCTGAGGGATATTAAGGAAAAGGAGAAGAGCATAAAGGCATTGAAGGAATATATATTGAAGCTCGAGAAGAGGATTGAGAGATTGGAAAAGGAGCGGGACAGAATTCTGAGGGAACTGAGAGATTATGACGAGGAAATAAGAAAGGAAATCATCAGGGAGAGGG
>QMZU01000047.1 GCA_003663345.1 Candidatus Aenigmatarchaeota archaeon
AGTTACATAGTGTAAAATGGTGGATTTACCCATACCTCGTGGACCAACAACATATATACGTTTTGGTATTTCGGTATCACAAATTTCTTCAATCATTTCACTGGCACTATGCACCCCTCTAGTTTCAACTAAAAAATCGTCACTATACGGCATCCTCCAATAAAGAGGTTGCGGAGAAAATGGATCTCCTTCAATCCCCCAATATTTCAATCCATATTCTTTTACTGATGGCATTACCTATATTCCTTATTTCAAAAACTTACAAATAAAATTTTCGAATTACATGCAGCTGAATTTTAACAGAGTTTTATCCTAAATGGCTTTTAACCCTCTCGAAATAATACTCAATCATCCTCCAGTTAACCCTTCTCGGCTCCTCAAACCTTATTATCAGCGGATTATCCTTCAGCTCAGGCTTTATCCTTGCTTCGAAAATAGCAATCCCTCCTTCCTTGAAGTTGAGCTTCACCGCACACTGCCATGTGTCGTAGCTGGTTATCTTCTCCTTGATTCTGTCTGGAATTCCGAAGCTCTTGCAGAGAGCGTCTCTCTCATTTGCGTTTTCAAGCTGAAGTATGATGATCATTCCTGAGAGGTTGCTAACCACTCTAGGAGAAATATCGTTCAGGTTCTGTGTGGCTATGATTATCGCATACCCATATTTTCTGCACTCCTTTGCAAAAGCTAAAAGAGGAGAAGAACCATCATCTTTTTCGCTGGCAATCTTCCAAGGCTCATCTATGATTATGTACTGCTTTACTCCTCTTAAGTTTGAGGTGAATCCATCTCTACGCATTCTCTCCTCCATGAAGTCGAGTATAGCCAAAGCAACCATTGCCTTGCTTTTCTTATCTGGAAGGTCTGATAAGTTCAGCGAGATTAAGCCACCGCCAGCGAAGTCATCAAGCTTAACCGTGCTCTGCCTTGCGAAGTAGTCGTTTGGAGGAGAGATGTAGAATACAAACTTCTCACCAAGCGAGATAAGGCTCTCTTTTAGAGCTGATGAGCCTCCTTCCTCTTCAATCTCTGCTATCTTCCCCTCAAGGATTTGATAAACATCTTTGAGAGTGGGAGGTTCTCTATTCCATGTTTCTGGATCGTCTGGATGAATTCCCTTACGCCTGTAGGCTTCCTCAAGCAGCTCTCTCATCTTCCTCCTCTGCCTCGTTGCACCTTCAAGGTCGAAGGCTATGGAGAGGCTGTTCAGCACCTGCATCGTTCTTGTGGCTGGATCCATTCCTCCTAAATCCAAAGGGTTTACCGCATCCCTCTTTCCTAAGTGTATCACCCTACCTCCTCTATCGAGTACGTACTCTGTATATTCTCCTGTGAAGTCTATGATGAGAACATTTGCCTTACCCTCTATTCCAGCCCTGTCTATCCAGCTATAGAGTGTTGTGCTTTTTCCTGCTCCAGTAGTTCCGATTATAAACACGTTTCTGTTTTTGAGCCTGTCGGGTATCCAGAAGAAGGGCTTTCTGTAAACTGAAGTTTCTCCTAAGAAGATTGCATATTCTTGCTCTTTGGGAACAAGCTTATCTGTCGGAGGCTCTATCCCCTTGTAGATGAAGCTCCTTGCAGCCAAATCTCCAGAGAAGGCAAACTGAACCTGCATGTTATAATGATACCTGAGAAGTTTATAAAGTTGAAAATGGAGGAGAATGGGGGGAGGGGAAAGCCTTGCACAGCCAAAACCAGCGGGGTGTAGCTGTGTAGCTGTGCAAAGCTTATTGATAGTTAATATGTTGGTGTTAGGCTTTTAAGTTTTTTCCTAGAGAGCTTAGGAAAAGTAAAGTATCTACTCAGAAATCAGCATTAAAACAACATCGGCTATAACTAAGGGGAGAAGAAAACAAACGATTTCCTGCTTACTTCCGCTTTTAATCCTTGCAAAGCTGTACCTTTTTTTAAAGGGAAAGAAAAAGGGAACTCCCGAAGGGTTCAGAGAGTCTGCGATTATATGGGAAAGCCATCCAAAGAAGAAAAAAAGAGCGGTTTCTCTGCCAATCAGCAGGAGAGGCAGAGAAAAAACAACCGAGCCTAAAAGGGAGTGCGTAACCCCTCTGTGACCAAACATTGAAACCAAACCAGACAGCGGTATAAGCACTCTGCCTGCAAAGCTTTTCTCCTCGTCTATATCAGGTATAAGCGAGCCTAACACTGAGAAAATCGTTAAATGCATGGGAAAATGAGCAACCTCAGCAATAATAAGCGATAAAAAAATAGAGAAGAAGGCATGGGTTACGTAGATCATGTCTCTGCAAGATCTTCTGGTTCTTCTTCCAGCGAGGAAGGTTTCAGCTCTTTTGCATACTTCTCCTTAGTTTTCATTTTTTCTGCGTGCAGATAGAAGATGATCCTCCTCAGCAAGCTTTGAAGCTTGTACTCTGTCACCATTCCTGGAGGAAGCATAAGGGTTGAGTAGTATTTTCCATCATCCTTCTTAACCAGAAGATTGTTCTCCTTGAGCACGTTTATTATTCTGTAGGCTGTGCTTGCCGAAACTTCAAGCTTCTGGGCAAGCTCTCTTGCTTTGAAGCCTTCTCTGCCAAGTTCCACAACCCTAAGGTATCTTAGAAGAAGCTCCATATTGTCAACCATTATTATGTCGAAGAGGATATTTGCTAGGGTAACACTATCGAGTACCAGCAATCTGAGAAAATAGTCATTCTTTAAAATCTCCGCCTCATTAAGTATGAGAATTTCTTTATTGGGCTTTGAAGCTTCTGAAGCTTCTTTTGTCTCCTCCTCTCTGACTATCTCTATCTTAGACCCTTTTCTTGGTATTTCCGCAGGTAGCTCTCCTCTGAGCATCTCCAAAGCCCTTTGCCTGTCACCCTCCTGCACCGCATCTAAAAGAGGATCTCTTTCTTCACTGCATGGAGCTTCTGTATTCCTCTCAGCTCTTTTTATAACTTCCTTCATCGTAGGGTCAACTTTAAATAAGTCTTCGCTAGGAGAATAGGGATGCTCCTTCCTGTAGAGGTGCTGCATAAGCCTGTGGAGGCAGTATGCCTCCATGTGCTTCTGAGCTGAGTATCTTAGGGTTATGTCCTCAGACTTCCACCTCTTCTCCCAATCGAAGTCCTTTTCGCTCCACCACTTCCAGAAGGCTTCCTCTGCTTCCTTAACCCTCTCAGGGTCATGGTGTCCAAGGTTTATGATCAAAGCTTGAATGGTACCCGGAGGAGCAGGCATTCCCAGCTCCTTCCACATTCTCTCAAGCATCTCAAAGCACTCCTCTCTGAAATCCTTGTCCTTCTTCCACCTCTCTATCATCTCCCTGCAAAACTCCTCTGGAACCTGAAAAGCAGGATTTACACTCTGCATGCTCAAATAAATTCTTTTGAACTTTTTAAACTTCAAAAGAATCAGCTTGGATATGAGCAGAAAAGTTGTATTTCTGGCTGTATTTGCATTCCTTCTAAGCATAAGCAGTGTGTACGCTCTCTTGAAGTATGAGCTGAACTACACTGAAAATGAAATTCCGTCTGTGGAGAGAGATATATTTGTGTACACCTACCACGGCACTATCTTCTACTCCCCTCTGGCAAACCACGCTGAAAACTCGCTGAGGCTTCAGCACTTCACCGGGCTTATACCCGTTTCTGAGGGGAGCTTTATAACAACGGCAGAGGACACAGCAGGCAGACTTCTTGAGCTTGCTGCGATGTACCGCTACACCCAAGATGAGAGGTACTTAGACGCTACCATAAAGCTTGAGCGTGGGATTAGGCTTGTGCTTGAGAGATACGGCTACTTCCCTGCTATGGTCGGCATGGATCTGCAAGCCTACGATGTTAGCAAGAAGGATGATGCCCTTGTGAGGGATGCACTCTACCTCTCAAAGTTGCTTACCTACAGGGTAAAGCCGGAGATTTTTGTGGAGGTTGGTGAATTTGAGGCTAAGCTCCAGCTCTGCCCCAAAAACTTCAGAGCGTTCACGATACTGCAGATAAAAAAGGACGGAGTAGTTATTGAAGACCAAGCAACATTAAGCAAAGCTACGGAAAAAATTAAGGAGTACATGCAGAGTGCAAGAAACTCAACGATAGTCGAGCTTATTGCCAACCACAACTTAAACTCAGGCATCAAAGCAGCAATGTGCAGGGATAGGCTATCTTATGCAACGCCAGAAGACCAGCTTGGCTACCAAGTCAGGCTTATCCTGATAGGAGACGAAAGAGTACCCGACTACTGTGCAAGCTACTATTGCAGCGACTACCTAAAGCTTATGAGCAAGTATGCACTCCTCAAAGGCACCATATCAATGGAACCAATTAACTTCAGAAAAGACGATAGAGATGATCTGTTCTTCATCTACAGGTTCATATACTCAGGATACTACGAGGCTTCTGAGGAAATAGAGCTTCTTGACTACGGAAGGTTCACCCCTAAAGAAAAGGGAGATGAGCCTGAGCTGGTGGACTTCAAAATCTACAGGCGACCTTATGTTAAAGCTGTTTTCACAACTGCTGAGGCGAGCATAGTTAAAAAGTCCGTAACAGTCGAAACTTTACCTTCAGGAATCTACACCATCCACGATGCCAAGGTGGGAGACGTTGTTGTTAGGATTCCGAAGAGGGATAAGATAGCGATAATAACAGTGCCAACAATGAAGGAGAACGTACTCGATACACTTGAGACCAAAGCATTAATAAAAGGGGATGCAGAGCTCTTCATAACCGTTGCTGAGAACTACCGAGCCTACTCAAACCTACACGGCTTGGGATGCACAGACTGCAAGAGCTTCAAAACAATTATGGCTGTTAGGTCTGGGAGGCTTGAGGACTTCCAAGAGCTTACAAAGTACTTTGAGAAGAGTTCGTACTTTGAAAACGGCTCATCCTACAGCGTTGGGATGACACACTTAGAAAGGATGTACAGGCTCGTGAGGGAGTTCTACGAGCAGGATTTTGAAAGCATAGTTGACAGCGTAGTAGTGCCTTCGCTTGAGAAGAGCGACAAGGACAGCGAAACAGAGTACCTGCTCGAATCATGCATTTCCAAAGCAGCGGTGTGGAACTTACCAGTTGGAGAAATGCTTGTGGAGGTTCTTGAGGGCTACAGAAACCCAAACAACTTCTCAAAGCTGAAGCTGATACTGCTGAGGTCTGAGAAGTACAAAGATGTTGTCGAAGCCATAGGAAACAACGACAACGAGAGAGCTTTGGAGCTTCTCTCTGCCTATGAAGACAACAACATAAAAGAAAAACTGCTCAGGGAGATAAACAAGGACAGCTTCAGCAGGCTAAAAAAAGATATTCTCAAAGTTGCTAAGGAACTTGTTGAAAAGGGTGATAAAAGCAAGGTGGAGGAGGTCGTAAAGGTATCAAAGCAGGCTTTAAACCTTCTGAACGATGAGGATGTTGAGTACATTCTTACGGTTTTAACAGAATATACAGAGGGAAAGACGGACCTTGATACTGCAAGAGAGATGCTTGCTGAGCACTTCGGCTGGGAGGTCGGCTACGAAGAGGAGCCTGAGGTTAATGCAACCCAAGTTTACAGCCCGCCAAAGCCTCAAAAGAGTGGAGGGATGCCGAAGAAGATAATAATAGTAGCAATTGTTGTAGTGGTTGCTTTGGTTGCTGCTGGTGCAGCGAGGTACAGAAAGAGGATAATGAAGGGGATAAGGCGATAAGAACT
>QMZU01000048.1 GCA_003663345.1 Candidatus Aenigmatarchaeota archaeon
GATCGCAAAATCCTGCTTGAATTTGTCGGGTACTGTCTTTATCGCCAATACCACATTCACAAGGCTTTAATGTTGGTAGGCGGAGGCTCAAATGGTAAATCTACATTCATTAAACTGGTGCAACGGCTCCTTGGGAGAGATAATGTTGCAAACCGGAGCCTTCAAGAACTCGTAGAGGATCGGTTTGCGGCCGCTGATTTATTCGGAAAGCTCGCCAATCTTTTTTATGATCTTCCCAGTGCTGCCCTCACTGACACCGGAGCATTTAAAGGATTAACTGGAGGAGATACTGTAAAAGGAGAAAAGAAATTCAAATCAGCCTTCTCTTTTGATAATTACGCCAAACTGATATTTTCTGCAAATCAAATCCCACGAGTTAGAGGGGATTACAGCGATGCGTTTTTCAGGCGATGGATCATCATCAACTTTCCAAACAAATTCGAGGGGGAGCGGGCGGACAAGAACCTGCTAGAAAAGCTCACTACCCTTGAGGAACTAAGCGGTTTCTTAAAGTTGGCGGTTGCACACTTGCGCGGATTATTGGAACGCGGTGATTTCAGCTATTCAAAAACCGTGGATGAAATCAGGCAGGAATACATCAGAAAGAGCGATCCTGTTGGTGCTTTTGCACAAGATTGCCTACTAATCTCCCCGAACCATGCGATAGAAAAGAAGCTCCTCTACACGGTGTTTTGCGAGTATTGCCGAGCGATGAAGTTCACCCCGCCAGCCGATGTCACGTTCTACAAACGCCTTAACAAACATGTGAGCTTTTCCGAGGAGAGAATTACCCTTCATGGGGAACGAAGACGGGCCTTTGTTGGTTTTAAATTCAATGAAGATTTAGTAACTGTCCAACCTGTCCAAGATGTCCAGGGTCGTTATTATTTAATTTACAATGCGACTTTCAAAGATGATGGAGGAGAGGGAGAAGAGAGAGGAGAAGAGGTAGAAGAGAATAAAGAGAAGAAAAACCCTGGACATCTTGGACACCCCGGACAGAAGGATTTGGCTTTTTATGCTGATTCTGCTACGCCAATCCTCACCCTCTTCAACGACATCCTCAGGGAGCTTATCGGCGAATTTCAGGGCTATGCCTTCCCCATGAACGTGGTCGTCAGGCGGTGCTTGGCCCGGGGAATAGACCGCCCGTTCACCCTGATCGAGGAGGAAAAGAAGCGTGGCCGGCTCCTTGAGCACCCAGATGGAAAAATCGAGGTGATCCGCCGTGGCTGAACCCAAACACTGCGCCCGCTGCGGTGCCCCCTTGGATAACGGCTGGCGGCTCTGGGCCGGCCAGCGGGTGTGCGTGCCCTGCTGGAGGCATTTGTTGAGGGTGGTGAAGAGGAGGGAATAAACATGAACCTGAAAGAACTGAAAACCGAGATCAAAAAATGGCTGGACTATCATAAACATCTGCTTGAGAACGAGAACCTATCCTCGGAGGAGCGGATAACGCACCTCGGAAACGTGAACGCCTACGATGACTGCCTGTTTTGGGTCGAGCGGTTCGAGGCGGGGCTGAGGAAGCAGCTAAAAAAATGTGAAATAGGTCAAAAAAGCCCAAGTTCGTGCTACATCTTGGAAGAAGAATGTCCATTTATGGACGACCCCTGGTGCTGCACGATTCCAGTTTTTATCAGAAAACTTCTCGGAGATGAGGAGGTGAGCGGGTGAAGGATCAGGATTTTGAAAGGAACATCTATGGGCTGATTGTTGCATTGGAAGTCGGCGATTACGTTTCGAGAGAAGTTTTCGGCGATGACTACGAGCGGGTCAAAGAGGAGGTTAGGAAAGAAATGGAGAGAGGTGAGTGAGTGGGGAGTGAAAAAAAACTGACACCGCGCGAGTTTCAAACCCTGTTAATGGTGGCGAATGGTATCAACACGACGACTGAATTGGCAAAGGGATTTAGAGTTTCCAGACCCACCGTGGCTGGCTGGCTGAAGCGGTTAAAGCAGAGCGGTTTGGTCGATGTTGTTCTGCGAGATGGAAAATATACCTACTACTGTGCAACGGGCAGGGCTTTCAAACAGCCGTGCCCGACGTGTGGAAAACCGCTGGAGGAGGCCTGAGCGAATGAGAAATGAAGATGATGTGGAGGTAAGGTGCGAGGTTTGCGGAAAACGATACAAGACCAAGACTCCTGCTGGAAAAGGAATCGTGATTCGGAATGTTTGCCGTAATTGTTGTCTAAGGAGGCCTGAGCCATGAAGCGCATTTGGTTCAAGCCTGACTGTGTTGAGTGGATCAGAGAGGGCAGAAAAACGACAACATTCAGAAAAAACAAAAAGGAAGGGATTTATCAGGTCGTCAAAGGTTCTTGGTTTAAGCCCGAAAGAGTTGGTTTGGTAATTAAGTTGATACCAATCGGTCAAACAGACGCTAAAACAGTAATAGAGCGCCATTTCCACGAAGAAGGGTTTAATTCTCCTTGGCACTTCGAGAGGTGGCTGAGAGAGAATAATCTCGACCTTCCGGAGGTTGGCTTTCTCCATAAAATAGAGGTTTTAGGAGGTATCCGTCCATGAAACAGTGCCCCCGCTGCTTCACCATGATCCCAGAGCACGACACGATCTGTTATGTTTGTGGTTATTCATTCGTGAAGAAATCTGAAAACCCCGAGCGCCTCCGCTACGTCCCGCCGAGGAACCGGATTTGGAGGAGGAGGGATAACCATGCCTGAAAAAACATGTCCAAAATGCGGTGTCAGGCTCTCCGGCCTCCAGCGCTGGTGCTACAACTGCGGGTATGAGTTTTATAGGAGGGAGAAATAGCATGCCGAAGCCATTGATCCCATTTGAGCTGATGACTCGGAAAGAAAAGGAAATTTGGTGGAGAATTTTCAACGTCAGCGCACTGGTCTTTTCCTCCAGCATCGCAACCCGCGAAGCTAACGCGGCCCTGCGGAAGCATTGGCGCCGAGTAGGAAAGCCCGATCTGAAGAATCGGGCCAAAAAGCGCTGGATAATACAAAACGAGGTGAACCCCTGATGTGCTTCCACCACATCCTCGGGCTGTTGCTGAGGAAGAAAAGGGAGGCTCCAATTTCTAATAATTTCCATCCAGAGCGATACATTAGGCATCTTCAAGAATGTGAGAAATGCAGAAATATGATTCATAAACATCTCGGGCTTTTCACAGATGAAGAGATTCGAAAAATCGAAGAGGGATTTCTAAGGGAGGAGATGAGGGATGAGAAAGGTTAAACTAATAGGAGCAACATCTGTGTTATTTGCGTTATTTGCGTCAATAATTTTGGGATCTTTCATTTTCATATTCTTTAATCTACCCTCTTTCTTTTCAAGCCTTGTCATCGACGCAACCACTCTGCTCACAACCTTATTAGTCATCATATCATCCATGGCCATAGCTACGATTTTAATTGCGGAAAAAGTGGGTGGAAATAAAATCCAATCAAAACGTGCTTTGTTGATAGCTGGCCTTATTCTCAGCGGTTCCATTGGTTACATCGCTGGATTTCACACAGGCTATGTTGACCTCTGGGATAAGGCGGCTCCAGTAGGGACTGTGTGGATAAGCAGAGACATTGTGCAAGGTCACGATGCCGAAGGAGACTTTGTTGCTGGCTCTCTGGCTTGGACAGATGCAGTGGTCGATAACTTCATCGAATATCGAAGTGAGAAGTATGGAGAGAATTGGGTCGCGTGTCGCTGGGGGCTCCACCACGGCGTCTACTGCAAATTAGATTATTATGTGGTGGTGAGAGAGGGATGAACCGCATTTGTCCTCGTTGTAAAAGTGTGGTGAACGCACAGGCTTCCTACTCCTACTGCCCGAACTGCGGCTTTGTTGCGCAGATGAAAGAAGCCCAAAAGCCCTCGATTGATTTCAGGAAAATCGGGAAAAAAATATGGAACTTCAACTGGACAGTTTACCAGCGCTCAAAACCCTTCCTGCTGGTGATCTCAGTCCTGACACTTTGTATTGTAATCGGTATGTTGTTATCAAAAAACGAGTTTGCTATTGTTCCGTTCGCGGTTTGGCTGTCGCTGATGGCGGTCTATGAAATTGCTACAACAAAAAAGGAGGTTAAGAGATGAAACATAAAGAAACAGCGGTTACAGTTGTCATTGTTGTAGTAATTGCTTTTCTTGTTGGCTATGTGGTATTTTCAACCATGCTGACCTTCGGTATTGAAAACGTCAAGTTAGAGGTGCGAAACATAAGTTTTGAAAGCGATAACGTCTGGAAAATCGAAACAATAAGTCCAGATCTGGGGTTTGATTTTTACTACTACGGGGAGCTACCGGAAAACATAGAAGTCGGAAAATGGTATCTGATGACCGTTAATTTTGATAACAACCAGATTATCGAGTTTGTTAAAGAAGTAGAAAATCCCTATTCTATTTTTCCAACATTTGAACTCCTTGGCTTGCTCGCCGTGGTTGGAGTTGTGACATGGTTGGTGACCAGAGTCATTTATAACAAAAATGAGGAGGCCGAGAAATGAAAAAATGTAAGATCTGCGGCAGGCCCTTCGACGAGCACCGCTACCGCGTCACCTTTTTCGAGCAGGGAGCCAAACGCAACCAGATAGTTAAGAGAACCGAACACGCCGACCACGTTGATGTACACGATGGTTTTGTTTGGCTGACTGATGACTGCGTGACAGAGGCGACGAACCTCGACCGTGTGTACAATCTTATCATAACGAAGCTGAACGACGAGGAGGGAAATTGATGAAAACCGCTCCTGAAACCCACACCGCCCGCAGGCCCATGTCCTGCTTCCTGTGCGGTAAACGCATCCAGCCCGGAGAAGAGTACACCTATATTCAAATCTTGCACGGGAGCTGGGCCGCCTGTTGCTTGGAGTGTGTGAATGGGGGGAAGAAATGATGGATAGGAAAAAGGTTAAAAACATTCTCTACTGGCTGTTTTTCTTCATTGTGATTGCGTTTGTTTTCTACTGTACAATCGACTACACTTTGCACGCAACCGAGAACGTTGAAAATGCAACAACGCTCGTGAGGTGTGCGCTATGGAGCTGGACAGGACCGTGAAGGAGATAAGGAGGGTTTTGGCGGGGGAGCCTTACGGGTTGACCTCGCGCCAGATAGCCCAGAAGCTCGGGAACGGCGTGAAGCCCCGGCTCGTCGGGATGATCTGCTCGCTGATGGAGGATGTCGAGCGGGTGAACAGCGAGCGAAAGGCGGCGCGGTGGCGTTTGATGTCCTCTTCCCCCCCTTCAAAAGTTCGCAACTATTAATTGGTTTTTCACGGAAATCGGTAAACTTACACGAAAAGGAGGCAGATAAAGGCTCCTTTTTCTCCTTTGTAAACTTACGGTGATAAGTTTACTTTTTGAGATCATAGGGGGACTCTTTCGTCCCGAGAGCTTCACCCTCGCCGACTACCTGACGCAGCTCACGCTTTGCCAGTCGCTTCTGGGCATAGTGCAGGATCATGTTGAGGTCTTTGTGGTGGGTTATCTTCGCCACCACCACGGGGGAAACTCCCTTGTCCAGTTCGTGCCCGATGAACGCGTAGCGGAGCGCATGGGTCCTCAGCCCGCACTCACACAGAAACTTGCACACCTGTATCTTGCGCCGTGGCACACCCCACTGATCGACGCAGGGTGGAATCAGCATCTGGCGGCGCTCGTCCTTCTGC
>QMZU01000049.1 GCA_003663345.1 Candidatus Aenigmatarchaeota archaeon
ACTATTGGTAAGAATGCAAAGGTTAAGGTGGCATCTCTGCGATTAAGCTATTTGCTCAGCTTAAAACAACATTATCTTTTATGCTCGCGGCAAACCAGGCTCATGAAGGGATGCACCATTGGACTCACAAGAGATTTTCGGATTCAGATATGGCAAAGAAATTCAAGTATTTCCATGAGGTCAACGAAGGGGGTGCTATGATTGTGGGTGCTGCGATCCATCTTGAATTCGGATCCGGCTACGAACGAAGTTTAATCCAAGCTTTACTCATAGTATACTACAAATATCATTATCCTTAAGAGGTGAAGATGAGGCCGATATCCAGTGCCTTCTTCCTGATACTGACGGTTTCTGTGTTTTTTGCAGACAACACCGATGTTGAACTTGCCTTCACCAGTGTTAAGGATCTTTTACCTGCTGAACTGAGAGAGGCCGACTCGGCGTTAATGAGAGAAATGTTCACCTCAATTGAGAGTTCATTACTAAAACATCACAGGATTTTAGTTTTTCACCCATATCTGAAAAACCCGAAAGGGATTGGTCTTTCCTTAGGTCCCTATGCGGTAATAATAACTTCAGACGCAGGAACTGCTACGCTGATTGGACCGCATAATTTTCTGGATGCTTTTAATGAAATGATGAGAAAGGAGGACCTCATTGTAGATTCCTATGATGTCGCAGTAGAAGTTGCCCATCTTTTTATGCGTATCTGTTTTCAATACATTGTCAAACAGGAGCCGGTTTTCTTCGCTACGGAACTGAGAGATACGCTTATTCTTCCGGATTCAGTATATTCGTCAATTTTTAATGTTAACCAGATCATTAAAACAGAGATTGAAACACTGAAAATAAAAGTCAGTGGATCACTCCGCAGTGAATTCCTACGCTGTGGTTTTTTGGAGCCACATATGATATCGAATCTGCATATTTTGAGGCATCATTTCCGCAATAGATTAAAGAAAGCCAAATTCGATGTTATGGTAATGAGAAAAGGTGATGTGTACACCGTTGAAACGGTTTATACTTATCTCATTCATGGCTGGGAACCATATTATGGCTGGAAGGTCTGGAAGATCGTGGTGGCTTTAAATGGTGAGATAAGCACCGAGGTCCCCAAGGAATTTAATCGTGGCGAGGATTGGATAGAGAGTATCTTCTGCGCATTGAGGGAAAGAGTGAAAACATGGAGAGTCCAGGGTTCGAGATGATCATCGAAGCAAAACAATCAGCTTCAGGTATTTCAGGATATTGGCTTCAGCTAAATCCCACCGGGGGCGGCTTACACGAAGTAGTAATCGTTAATGGAAGATATTTTACCTTAATGTTAGATCGATCCCTGGGACAGCCGCTGGATAAAAATTCCTATTCGCATCGGAAAGTTACCTCCCTTTTTATGGTGAACCTATTTAATAACAGATTCATGCTTTACATATTAGCGGTTATCAGTATTGTAATATTTGTGGTATCCTGGTATGTGATGTCAGCAGGTATTTTATTTCCTGGCCTCCCGTTAACATTGAATCCTGCCAGTGCAGCTTGGGTTCGTCAGGCTTATGTGGCCCTTATTTCTGTGTGTTTATCAATCTTCGTTGCGGTGGTCGTATTTATAAATTATAAACGATCGAAAATGATTTTATCCTCTTCAGAGAAAATACTGATTTATGTCTTTTGGGGTTTCTGGTTGTTTTTGGTTATTGTATGGGTTCTTCTGAGGTAGAGAGGATGCGTAAGCATTGTCTTGGGTCCGATTCAAAACAATGGATTCGATTTGATGATGGTGGTGGCTCATGTTTACTGAGCGATACTTGAGATTATGGTATAACTGACCATGAGTCGATTCATTACCGCAGCAATGATCTTCTTCATTTTTCTCGTCTCTTTAATATGTTGTTATTACCCTTTTCCAATTCTTTCATCGCTATTAAGAAACGAAGCAGTTGAGTATGTAACACATACTTGGATTGTTAGCGGTGAGAATCCCGTTTCATTCTGGAAGAATTTCAATCCATTGTTACTGAAAATCGCCCTAACCAAATACATGTTAATTGGTATTTTACTTAGCCTTGTCCTTAAAAATTTTAGCAGGTTGAAAAGAGTAAGTAATAGCAGGTACTGGAAGGTAATTCCCTGGGTTTCCTATTATTACTGCCTTTGTCTTTCGGTTCTCCTTACTATTTTAGTCTGGATCGATGTTTCGGTTGTGATAGATCAGGAAACCGGAATATATATTAGATTAGGGTATATAGTGTATGGGGGAATAATATGGTAGATCTGGCCAAGCACTATCTAATTGAGAAATTGATCTTCCTGATTTTCGTGGCATTACTGATGCCAATAATATGGCTTTCAATCCCTTTTACTGGATATGGTATATATTTAAACATCCAAGATCTATGTGCTAACCAGAGAGCGAACTTTTTTGCTAATGTGGTAATTTTACTGCTGATGATAGTAATATTACTTCTATCGATTGCTCCAGTAATGAATACCATTTTCCCAAACAGCGGTTTCTTTTTCACTTTGAAGTATATTGGAGAGGTTTTGGGTTCATCGCTTCCGTCATTCGAATTTAATTATTAAGCCTAATTCATCAGTCTCGATTGAAATTTGGTAAGGTATTATTTCCAAGTTACTGATCCTCTGAGTATACCCCGGTGACGGTCAGAAACCTGACCCTTCTGGCAGGATTCTGGTAATTTTAAGATTTTATAAACTTCGAATAGCTGAGATCTTTAAGAAGGACAAGATTGACAGCTTGAGTGAGATTGGTTAGATTATCATGATATAGCAGGTTAGGTTATGGCCAAGGTCGATCGCAAGTTCATTACGGGCGAGGCGAGGGCGGTTGAACACTTGCAACCGTTCTGGTGGGATACTCCTCTCCCCCAGTGGCCACAGGAGCGGGCGCGGGCGGATTATGCGGCCTTGATGCTGGTGGAAGGTGGTTCATTTGCGGAGTATTTCGGGCTTCGATTTCATGATCTGGCTTGGGAGTTTTACGAGCCCAAGCCGTTTAAGATTGTGGAGAGGAACGGCGAATATTATGTCTACGATTATAATGAGGAGACCGGTCAATATGAGTTCTGGTATGCGTATGTGGAGGTTAGGTACGCCATAGCGTCAGGATATAATGTTACCGGAGATTGGGCAATTACTATGGCAGATGTAAAGCAGGCTTTTGAATATATGACAAAAAATGACTTGCTCTGTAAAAAAGCGGCAGAAGTATTTATGAATTCCTCCTTTCTTCCTAATCCATATAAAATGGGAATAGAACTAAGGATTGATTTCTCAGTTCACTCAATGTCAGCTGCAGGTAAACTTAAAAGATCATGGTGGGGATTGGGTAGTGAAATTGCAGGTGTGATCATCCTCTTATCTCCCTATCAAAGAAGTGTTACTGATTTAAGGATGGGTATTGCACATGAAATGATAGAGGCATTGTATTTAAAGGCAAAAGGTATCACCATCTCCGACCTCAAGCCATTTATGGCTGGCGACAATCCGGGTCATTATTTTGCGGTATGGTATTTGCAGGCACGATACGGGTATAGATGATGACCTTTGCTGATCTGAGAAGGTTGCTTTTGCTCATAGTCTTCCTGATAACCGCTGCCATCTCCTGCTGGTATGCATTTCCGATGGCAGGAGGTCTCGCCCTTGAGCGGGCATCGGATGAGATATTCAGGGTTGTAATGAGTAACCGGATAGGCGATGTTAAGGATTTACCTAATCGGGTGGATACTTTCCAGATCAAACTTATGCTAACACCTTACTTTATCCTGGGCATCCTTTTAGGGGTTGCCATTTTCTTATTGGGGAGGATAAAAGATTTTCAGCATTTTCCGGTAGTTACATCGCTGAGCAGGGTTTTGTCACTCTATGTTGTCTTAGTATCAGCAGTCTCCCTGGTTCTGATCTGGTTGGATATTACAATTTGGGGATGGCTCTGGATTCGTGTTGGTTATTTCTGGGAAACCTGTTTCCTTCTACATTCTATGCCCAAATGAGCAAACAGTGGATGGGTAAACTTATTGTGCTTGTTTTTCTGATAATGATCTGGCCATTTGGATGGTTGACCATCCCACTTGCCTTCTTTTATTGTATAATTCCTGCGATAAAAGAAATCGGAGAGGAATCCAGATTCAGTATCCGGTTATTCCTATGGTTGGTGGTATTCCTATCGGTGGCAGTATCTGTGCCAGGGATGATTGAGATTACAAAATTCCTTTTTCCTGGGAAATAACTTTAGCCGTTATAATTGCGATATTCACCGCGGAATTGCTCGTATGAATGGAATCTTGTAATATTTACCCCATTGTTGGCAATGTCTTACATCGATGATCTCCAGGGATCGACTACCTGGGTCTGTCGAGATTCATCCATGAGTCCTTCCTTACCTCCGGTTAAGTAGCGCCGATAGAACTTTCGAATCGTAGCTCAAGATACACCGCACATCCGGGCTGCTAAGGAGATATTGCCGAATGCATCTTCTTCCAGCACCCTGAGGATTTCTAAGCGAGCCGGAATTGGTGCGACCTTAACGATCTCCCGGTAGTTAAAGCTAATCATGCCTCCTATCCCCAACTTTCGGGTTGATGACTGCCGTCTTCTGGCTATCCTTACCATAGGGCCTCCCTTCTTCTGGAGGATTCGATTAACTCCTTAATATCCCCCGGGAGGCCCACTATTTCAAGTAAAACCTCCAACCCCCACTGGTAACGATGTCTGTTAACGGTTACAAATGGTTGTTGACGAAAGTGGTAGATAGGTTATATTGTGGTATGTTGGATACACTGGAGGTGACATATGAAACTGCTGCACGGAGAAGTTCGAGATAATAAGATTTTTCTGGAGGACAAAATTGATTATCCTGATGGAACCAAGGTAATGATTTCTATTACCCCCTATCGTTCGATAAAAGAACTGCATAAGAAGCAGCTACAAATCCTGAAACGCGGATCCAAATTAGGGGGAACTACGTATCACAGCCGAGATGAAATCCACGAGTGACAGAATATTGATAGATACTAACATCCTGAGAAACTGGATTCAAACCGATAAAAGATTTAAAAATCCTGAATCCATTTGAGTAGGTTATGAGACAGGAAAAGATCTACCAGCACAGTTCACCGGGAAGGAGCGGGATGAGAATGGGCGGTATTATTTCTGTTTCCGGTATTATGATTCCAATCTGGGGCGATTCCTCTCCCGGGATCCGATTCATAGTCCAGCGATGTCCTCCTACGCCTACTGTATTAACAATCCTCTTAGCTACTTAGATCCAATGGGGTTGAAAGAGGCAAAGTATTTTGTAGATGGAATTTATATGTGGAATGGATTTCGTTGGGAACGGATTGACGATCCGGTTGTTTCTGAAGCTGTAGCTGCCACGCGGGATATAATTGTTCCTTCGGTTGATCTTTCTTATGAGTATCTTCCTTCTGCTTTTGCAGCGGGTCTCTCTCAGGCGGAGTTTCGTTTTTCCTCTCATCCGGCCTGGGAGACGCCGTTTTATCCCTGGGGAGGAGCGTATTACACTGGGCGGGCGGCCGAAGAGTTTGTGGGTGGTTTAGGTGAGGAGATACTGGAGATAGCGCGAGCGGATGTAACTGGCTTGCCCCGGTATGAGG